>DATDRC010000044.1:0-9769 GCA_035291985.1 Patescibacteria group bacterium | reverse complement strand
GATCGGGGTCGCCCCAGGAATCGACGAAGAGAAAATCGGTGACGATATGAGGAGAGAGCCCGTCTTTTATTTGTTCGGGAAAAAACAAATTATCTCTGGAATAGGGATAGGCGGCGTCAACGACTGCGATAGCGGTGTGGCGATGATCGCAGTGATTGACATAGAACTCACCATTATCATCTTTGACGAGGACTTTTTCCGGATTGTGGGTGACGATAATATCGGGGCGGAAAGCGCGGATCTCCCGTACCAGTTTGCTGATGGTAGCAAGATCGTTTGCCACCTCGCCATCGCCGAGATCCAAATTGACACTATCTTTGGGAGTAAGCCCCAAGACTTCCAAACCGACTTCATCCTCGGTCTCGCGGATCTTCGCCAATTCCGCTTCGGTATATTTTTCCTGCCGAGAACCTTTGTTCCCCATGGTCATCTTGACGTGCCTTACTTCAAAACCTTCCTTCTTTAGTCGGGCGATCGTGCCGCCGGAATACATTTCGGCGTCGTCAGGGTGAGCGTAGACGAACATGACCTTTTTCTTGGTGGAAAAAACTTCTGAAAATGAGTCTTTGATCATGGACTAATCTTACCGCATTTTGGCGAAAAATTTGAATTTTAAGGAGGGCGAGAATTCCTACGAGGTTGCTACGAGGTTGAACCCTGTAGGTTGTAGATTATCGTATACTTGACTTGATGCCCGGACGAAACATCATAAAAACTTATGATGAGAATGGTTATTATCACGTTTACAACCGTGGGGTAGAAAGACGAAATATATTTCTAGACGATCAGGATTATCGAGTTTTTCTATCTTATTTGAGATCTTATCTTTCTCCAATAGACGATCTTGAAAAAATAGCTCCCTCACGAAAATTGAAAAATTACTTTGGAACTGTTGATTTGCTATGTTATTGTCTCATGCCCAACCATTACCATATGCTTATCAGACAGCACGTCTTGACGGCAATTACTGGATTCATTAGATCGATTTCAACAAGATATGCAATGTATTTCAACAAAAAATATCGGAGAAGTGGACACTTGTTTCAGGGTATTTACAGAGCGGTCCTGATTGAATCCGAAGCACAGTTACTTCATCTGTCTCGATATATCCATCGTAATCCTGACCCTACAGGGTTCAACCCCGTAGGGTTTATGCAATACTTATATTCGAGTCTGCCAAATTATTTGGGGAAAATGCAACAACCATGGATAGAAAGCCAAGAGATATCGTCTTTATTTTCAAAGAGTAATGTCCGAAATTCATATGGTTCTTTTATGCTTGAATCAGCTGACCTATCCGATATTAGCTCCTCGCTGATTGATTTTAACGAGTAGGATACTGGATACAGGGTTCAACCCCGTAGGTTGTAGGACCCCGAAGGTTAATTTCTTATTGACGCTTGCGGAGGAAGGTGGGAATGTCGAGGTCGTCTTCGATGGTGACCTCACGGTGTTTGATGTGGAGTCTGTCTTTCAAGTTGGTTGGCTGTTCCAGGGAAACCTCCTCGACGGCGGGTTCGGGTGCCAGTTCGAGCGCTTCTTCTTCCTCAAACTCTGCCGGTTCCGGTTGAGCGGTCGGACGGCTGAAGTAGTTGGGGTTAACGCGGGTAACGAAGCTTTGCAGGCGGCGGCGGTTTTCGTCGAAGCCGGTGGCGATGACGGAAATCTTGATGTCCTCGCCCAGATCTTCCCGGATGGTGGCGCCAAAAATAATGTTGGCGTCGGGGTCGGCGGCGGCGGAGATAATATTGGCGGCGTCGTTGACTTCGCTCATGGTCAGAGTCTTGCCGGCGCTGATGTTAAAGAGAATGCCGCGGGCACCATCGATACTGATTTCCAGTAACGGTGAACTGACGGCTTGTTTGGCGGCGACCACCGCGCGCTTATCACCACTGGCGGTGCCGATACCCATCAGGGCGGAACCGGCGTTACACATAACTGTCTTGACGTCGGCGAAGTCGACGTTGATCAGACCGGGAATAGTAATGAGATCGGAAATACTTTGGACGCCCTGGGAAAGGACCGAGTCGGCCATTCTGAAAGCATTAAGAAGAGTGTCTTCTTTTCTGATGACGTCGAGGATTCTTTGGTTGGGGATGACAATGAGGGTATCAACTTCTTTTTTCAGTTTCTCGATCCCCTCTTCGGCCTGGACCATCCGGCGGGTGCCTTCGAAAAGAAACGGCTTGGTGACGACGGCAACGGTCAGGGCGCCGACTTCTTTGGCAACGGAAGCGATGATGGGGGCGGCACCGGTACCGGTTCCCCCGCCTTCACCGGCGGTGATGAAAACCATGTCGGTGCCGGCGAGAAGATCACGGATTTTATCGCGGCTTTCCTCGGCGGCAGCGGTCCCGATTTCCGGATTGGCGCCAGAACCAAGACCCTTGGTTACCCGCTCACCGATCTGGAGTTTGATATCAGCATTATTGGCCAGTAACGCCTGGAGGTCGGTATTGACGGCGATAAACTCGACACCCTGGATCTTGCTATCGGAAATCATCGAGTTAAGAGCGTTGTTTCCCCCACCGCCGACCCCGAGAACTTTGATTTTGGCAAACGAATTAATATCAGGTTTGACTAAGGCCATGTTAGATTTATTTTGGCGTCATTGTACATAATGGGGCAGGAGATAACAAGAAGGCGGGCGGGGCCTAGGGATCGCCTTCGCCAAGGCTTCGGCGGATCAAGGCAAGAACGATTTGACGAACTCGATCGCCCTGTCCAGAAAGCCCTTAAACGGTAGTTTTTTGGTCAGTTGGCCGAGGGCGGATTTTTTGTTGCCGCCATATTCATTCTTTTTGCCGGCGCCATATAAGATAAGACCGACGGTGGCGGCGTAAGCGGGCGAGCCGATTTCCTCGACGAGTCCCGAAAGACCGGCGGGATTGCCAACCCGGGTTGGCAATTGAAGAACGCGTTTGCAGGCCGAGGCGGCATCAACGGTCAGCGCACCGCCGCCGCAGAGAACGATGCCGGCCGGAGCCTGACCGGCGTAACCCGATTTCTTGATCGCCGTCCCCACCATGGTAAAAATTTCGTTGAGGCGGGGGCGAATAATGCCGTCAACGATGGTTTTGCGGCTGACGGTTTTGGTTTCTTCCTTCAAACCCAAGCGTGATAAATTGACTTCGTCTGTTTTTTCGCTGGTTCCTTCGGGTGGGTGGCTGAGATAGTGTTTGATTTTTTCAGCGGACTCCAGACTGACCATCAAGCCGATGGCCAGGTCATCGGTGACCTTTTTGGCGCCAACAGGAATAACGGTCGAGTAAGCACAAGCGCCTTCGAGATAGACGGAAAGACTGGTGGTACCGCCACCGATATCGACGAGGACAACACCCAACTCTTTCTCGGTCTCGGTTAGAACGGAGTAACTGCTGGCCAAACCGGTGTAGACCATGCCGGCGACATCAATACCAATCTCGGTGACGCACTTGGCCATATTTTTCATGGCGACCGAAGAACAAGTGATCAGATGAGCGTCGGTCTCCAAACGAACACCGGCCATGCCAATGGGATCTTTGATGCCGCGCTGGGAATCGACGATATATTCGCGGGGAAGGACGTGAAGGATCTCGCGGCTATTGGGGAGGGAAACTGCCCGGGCGGCTTCGACGACCCGGTAGACATCTTCCTCGCCGATCTCGCCTTCCGGCTGGGTGATGGCAACGACACCGTTGCTATTTTGGGATTGGATATGTTCTCCGGAAACGGAAACGTAGGCATTGTTGATTGAAAAACCAGCCATTCTTTCGGCGGCTTCGACACAATCGGTGATGGCGGAAACGGCTTCATCGATGTCAACAATCTGGCCCTTTCTGACACCCCGGCTCGGGGTAGTGGCGACACCAACAACGTTGATCTTGTCAGGGTCATTACTGCCGACGGTAATAAGACAACTAATTTTGCTGCTGCCAACGTCAATGGCATTCATGGAGGTTGTTTTGGCCATTATTATCTCAGTATAGGGTTAGTGTATCTAAAATCAAGAACACTAAGCTGACTTATTGTAACGGCCATAAGGAGACGTTGTAAAGCGATGAGGGTTGCTGACGGGTCGGAAGTAAAATTAAAGAGATAATCGGGCTGGTCTTGGACTTTGACAACGAGCATCTGGGGCAGAAGATAAATTGTCTGGGGCGCTAATTTGGCAGCGGTGATCGCCAGCAGCCAGGAAAAGGCAGCCCGAAGATAGTCTGACTTGGGGATCTCGGAAGCAATCAGATAAGTAGTCGTTTCGTTTTCACTTTGGTCAAGAACGCCGCCGGGGAGGAGGCGAAAAGTTTTTCCGGGGGCGGCGGCGACAAAGTCCTGCAACTCTTTCGAAGGGGGGATGATCTGACTTGACTCGCTGGCTGTCTCGAAAGAAAGTGCGGGCGGGACAACTCCAAAGAGGGCGGACAGGTAAAAACTGACGGCCGGTGGGGTCAAAATAATCACTAGTCGGCCGGGCAGCTGAACCGAAAGCTGGACCTGATCGGCCAGACCGGTAGCCACAATCTCCTGAGCCAGCTGGCGTTGGCGAAGGACTAAGAGAGAACGTCCCCGGTAACTTTCAGCCAGATTCTGAATCGCTTCGGGACAAGGAGAATTATCAACCAGGCAAACAATGGTGCTGACTTTTAAGAAACGCTGGTTGGCAAAAATCAGACCGGCGACAACGACTAGCCCCGCCAAAAACAGCAGAATTTTAGCAACGAATCCGCGAAAAGAACTACGGCGATGACTACTAGCTTTGAAGGTATCCATGAATAACGGTAAGCATTTTGTCGCTGGCGGCAAAGGGGTCGGCTTTAACTTTGGTCTTGGGTTTCAAGTACTCTACTTTCTCGATCGCGGTGAGGAGGGACTCGGGTGTCAGTTCGCTTTCGGTCAGAATCACGGCCGGAGCGACCTTGGCCGCTTGGCGCGCATTTAATAATTGCTCGTTATGGGAAACCCAGGAGATGGGAATAAAGACGGTCCGTTTTTGGAGTAATGCCAATTCGTAGGTGAGGTGGGCACCGGCGCGGCTGATGACCACCGCAGCCGATTGGAGATAGGTGGCCGCTTCGGAGGCAAAGAAATAAGGCGCGTAGTGGTAACGACCGGCCAGGTCGCCAAGAGACTCTTGGAGACGGCGGGCCTTGTCGATGTCTTTGGTTTTGGTATTGGCCCCGGTTTGGTGAACGATGGTGAAGTGTTTGATCAACCGGGGAATAAGGGGAAAGAGAGCCTGATTGATGAGGTGCGACCCTTGCTTGCCGCAGGAGATATAGAGTAGTTTGGGGCTAAATTTCTTTTTCAGTTTGGGATCGAAGAGCTCGCGCCGCAGAGGCAAACCGACGACCAGTGATTTCTTTTTTGGGTAGCTTAGCAAAGATGAAGCGTGGGTCAAGAAGATTTTGTCGACGAACGGGGCAATAGCCCGGTTAGCCCAACCGGCGACAACGGTTTGCTCGTGAGTGACCGAGGGGATGCGGAGGAGCCAGCCGGCAAAAACGACCGGCACGGCCAAATAGCCGCCAAAAGAGACGATTAACTTCGGCCGGAGACGGAGGAGATAGGAAAAGGCCTGGAGGAAACCAAAAAACGTTTTAAGGTGGGTGAAAGGGTTGATCTGACGGTAAAACTTGCCGGTCTTGAGCTCATAAAAGGGAATTTGGGCAGCGGACACCTCCTGGTATTCGGCCGAAACGTTTTTGTCTCCCCCGGCGGCAAATTTATGACCAATCCAGGCGAGGAAGTAACCTTCTCTTTTTAGCTGCTGTGCAATTACCAGGGCGGAGTTATGGTGACCTCCGGTAAAAACGACGGTTTGTTTCATATTTGGCGGGCGACACTGGCTAGTATACCAAGGGCGGCAAAAGTGGTGACCAAAGCGGAGCCGCCATAGGAGATAAGCGGCAGGGGGATACCGGTCAAGGGGACTATGGCCACCATCGAGGCCAGATTAACAAAAGTTTGGGCCGAAAAGAGAATGGCAACGCCGGCCGCCAGGAGCCGGCCGTGTTGGTCAGGCGCCAAAAAGGCAATCCGGAAAGCCAGAAGGGATAATGACAAAAGCAGACCGATCAAGATCAAACTGCCGATCAGGCCCAGTTCTTCACCGACAATAGCGAAGATTGAGTCGGTGGTGGCTTCGGGCAGGTAAGCGTATTTCTGGCGGGAGCGCCCCAAACCAACCCCAAACAGGCCCCCCGAACCCAGACCCAAAAGAACTTGGTTAATGTGATAGGAACGGCCAAGCGGATCTCCGGTCGGTTCGATGAAAGTTTTTAGCCGCTCGAGCCGGTAGGAAGAGGAAAAAATGAGAAACAGGCCGGCCAGGACCAGGGTCGAAATGACGAGCAGAAGGTCGCGGGCCTTGGCGCCGGAGATATAAAAAAGACCAAAGCCAATCATGGCAACGACGACAGCAGTTCCCAGGTCGGGCTGGAGCATGATCAGCCCCAGACAGACACTGAGCAAAAGAGCCAATTTTTTCATCTCCCGGTTAGTGGTCAGCCAACTGGCCAGGTAAACAACGAGACTGGCTTTGAGTAGTTCTGAAGGTTGAAAGCGAAAAAAACCAAGCGAGAGCCAACGGCGGGCTCCCTGGAAGCGTAGCCCGAGGCCGGGAATGAGAACCAGGACCAGGGACAAGAGGGCGACGACGAGAAAAGGGAGGGCGATTTTCCGGTAAAACTTAAGCGGTAGGCTTGAGGCGGTGAAGTAGAAAAAAAGACCCAGAAGGAGCCAAGCGGCTTGTTGTTTAACGAAATAATATTTGTCGTGGAAGTCGTTAAAAGCTTCGACGACGGAGGCGTTGTAAACGGCAACCAGGCCGATGAGCGAAATAAAAAGGGCCAGTCCGGTCAGGTAGGCAAAATAGCGGGAGTGTTTTGGCGCACTTTTCATATAACCGCTAGCCAGAGACCAAAGACAACGACCATAATGCCGGCCAGCCAAGCCCGCTGGACGATTTTCGGTTCGGTCCAGCCAATTTTTAGAAGCCAGTAGTGGATCGGGGCGATGGGGAGCAGGCGTTTACCCGTTAGTTTGACCGAGACGATCTGGAGGAGGCTGCTGGCGCCGTCGACCAAGAAGGGTAAACCAACCACTAACAGAGCAATTGTTTTTCCCAAGAGCAGACCGATTACCGCCAGGGTGGCGCCAAAGGCCATCGCCCCGGCGTCGCCTAGGAAAATGCGGGCCGGAAAAACGTTGAAGTAGAGGAAAGCGATCAGACCCCCCAGCCAGAGAGCAATGAAGATCGAGATGGGAGTGTCGAGAACGGAAACCGAAAGCATCAGAAAACCAAAGAGGGCAATCATCAAAAGACCGCCGGCCAGACCGTCCATGCCGTCGGTAATATTGACGGCGTTGGCAAAAGTCATGACCACAAAGGCGGCGACGGGAATAAACCAAAAACCCAAATTGAGGACGCCAATGAAAGGAATGTTGATGATACTAATATGGAGATTGAAGTACATCAAAGAACCAACGATGAGGCCGAGGACGGCCTGAATAGCAAACTTGTTTCTGGTTTTTAAACCGGCGTAGCCCAAATCCCGGTCCAGTTCAAAATACTTGACGATGTCATCGTAAAGACCAAGAAGACCAAAGGCTAAAAAGGTGACGAAAATGACGTTAATTTCCTCAGCGATCGGGTAGACGTGGGTGACGTTGACGCCCAGGAGTTTAAAAAGCGGCAGCAGGGCGGCAAAAATGAGACTGGTGATGACGATGATGAGCAGTCCGCCGCCTTCCGGGGTCCTGGATTTGGAGCGAATATGGGTTGAGGCGGTATCGGTCTTGCTGGCGGTGACGGCCGTTTTTTTCTTGAAAAACTTGACCCGGTAAAGCAGGGCGATAAAAGGAACGACAGCGGTGGCGTGGATGATGAAGGAGATGAGCAAAATACCTAGAAGAATCGACATCGACGACATGATCGCTAGAACTGACTAGTAATGACAAAACGGCGGATGAGGTGGGGCAGGAAAATAAGCAGGCCGGTAATGACCGCCATGACGGCGGTCGTCAGAACCATACCGGCAGAAACATCCTTGGCCACCTTGGCAAGCTGGTGAAATTGCTCGGTCGCCAGGTCAACCACCGACTCGATGGCGGTATTGATCATCTCGGCAACCAGAACCAGACCGATGATGAAGACGATGACCGACCATTCGGCCGAGCTGAGGTTGAAATAAAAGCCGGCGCTGACGGCGATGATGGCGGCAATTAGGTGGACGCGGAAGTTGGGTTGGGTGGTGATGGTGTAGATGACTCCGTCGAGGGCGTGCTTAAAGGAGATGGTGTGAAGTCGCTTTCCTGGTGACACTGTTTGATTATAGCGGTGGATGCTAGCGGGCGCCACCGAGGAGCAGAAGCTGGTTGGCGATGGCAAACCAAAGGGGGGCGGCCGTCTCCGACCCCCAGGGGGATGTTTGCGGCTCGGTCAGGCTAACCAGCATGGTGTATTGGGGTCGCCGGGCCGGAAAAAAGCCGACAAAACTAGCGATGGTCTTTTCCGGATCGTAGTGACCGGCGATTGGAATCTGGGCGGTACCGGTTTTACCGGCGATTTCGATATTTTTCGGCCTGGCCCATTTGGCTTCGCCGCGATTAACCGCGGCAATCATCATGTCACGGATTTGGCTGGCCGCTTCCGCTTCGATAACTTTTGTTTTTCTGATCTCGCGAAGGCTGACCTCTTTGTCACCACTTATTATTTTTTCGATAATTGTTGGTCTGATCAGGACGCCCTTGTTGGCGATAGCGTTGACTGCGGTAAGCATCTGGATCGGGGTGACGGCGATTCCCTGACCGAAAGAGTTGGTGGCCAAATCAATATCTTTCAGATCTGTTGGCAGTCTTTTTGGACCGCTGGCTTCCTCCTGGAGCTCGATGCCGGTTAACTGGCCGATACCGAAATCGGCTAAGTAACGGGCGAATTTTTCCTTACCCAAGAGGCGGGCGGTGAAGACCATGCCGATATTGTCCGAATGGACGATAACGTCGGTCAGGGTAGTGTTCGGATAGTACTTTTCATTCCAGGTCTTGATGGTGTATTGACCAATGCGGATGGGGCCGGTGCAAATGTCGCAGATGGTATCCGGGGTAACCACTTTTTCGTTGAGGGCGGCGGCCATGACCAGGACCTTGAAGATTGAACCCGGCTCAAAAAGATTGGCAACGCTGGGATTTTTGTAGGCAGACTTGTCAAAATCGGCAAAGTGGCCGGGATCATAGTTGGGATAGGCGGCCATGGCCAGAATTTTGCCGGTAGCGCTCTCCATGACGATGACGTTGCCGGCTTTGGCCTGGTAGCGAGTGAGGCCGTCGCGAAGCAGTGACTCGACCAGGAACTGGGTTTGTTTGCGGATGGTGGTGACGATCGAACGGCCGGTGATGTTAGACAGGAGGTTATAACGGCCGATGAGGATGGGATTGCCGAAAGCATCCTTCTCGCTTCTCACCTTTCCCTCCCGGCCGTGCATTTGCCGGTCAAAATAGCCCTCCAAACCGAAGTAGCCTTGGGGTTCCCCGGCCAGATCCGACCCGACAAAGCCGAGGACTTGGGCGGCCAAACTAGCTTCGGGATAGAAACGGGTGAATTCATCTTCAAAACCCAGCCCTTTAAGGTTTAGGGCCTCAATCGCTTGCTTTTGATCGGGGGTCAGGTAGTGCTTCAAGGAGACCCAATTACTGGTGAGGTTAAGTCGGTCGAGAAGCTGGGAGCGGGTTTGATCGAGCGTGGCCGCGCTGGTGGCGAGAACGGGAGCCAGAAGATTGATCACTTCGGCCT
>DATDRC010000043.1:0-10173 GCA_035291985.1 Patescibacteria group bacterium | reverse complement strand
GTATGGTGTCTGTTCAAGAATTTGTTGATCTGGTGTTGTAAACTTTCGGCGTTCTTCCGCTTTTGGAGGTAACAATTTACCATCTAAATAATCACGGAACAACGACACGCCAACAAGAGGACCAGTGGAAACTCCTGCAATATATCTCACGTCATCGTCATTTATTGCTCCCTCCCTGGGTTGTCCATATTTATTCCTTACAAAACCTTTTTCAGTAGTTTCTACTCGTTCTCTCATAGTTGAAGCTACATCATCATAAACATCTGAAAGATCCACGCCCACCTCTTTAGCAAATTTTTCTGCCTGACTAAAGAAACCATAGACATAATCTGAGTGAAAATAGTGTGAGAAGAAAAATAATCTATCTGGCATTTGGCCACCGACTCGACCAATCTTTTCGCTCAGTAATCGAGTTAAAATTGTTTTTGGGCTAACTCGAACTTTTTCAGTACGAGCCGGAACATGTCTTTCCTCGAAGAAGCCTTCTCCGTCTTTTTTGACTCCGTAGGGAACTGAAAAACATTCATTCCTGCTACCACCTGTCTGTTCTCCTTCTGCATCCATGCCCATATCTTACTATTTCTTTGCGTCATTTTCAATAGAAAACTTTCGTAAGAAGAATTTGCTCACAGATTGGGAATCATCGGTTCGAACTACTTCTTATCCGGCGGCCACCTTGAATTTTCCCCGTTGCGAGGCTTCAATGCGCTCGCCGCGGGCGCAGGCGCGGCGAGCGTACCTCTGTCGCTTCACGATCTGCGGAGGGTACAGGGGTCGAACCTGTTAGGGCTTGCGCCCACTAGTTTTCAAGACTAGCGCATTACCGTCCTGCCCACCCTCCATCGACTCGCCGAAGCTCCAGCGCAGGCGGTCAACGAACATATTTTACCCCACTTGGTCGTTACCGTGCCAAAACCAGCCCCCAAACCTGCTTCACCCCGGCTTTTTTTAGCGTCTTGGCACATTCCCTCATCGTCACCCCACTCGTAAAAACATCATCAACTAGGATCACCCTCTTTCCGGATAACCCCTCCCCTTCTCGCGACAGACCAAAAGCGCCCCTTATATTTTCCGCCCTTGTCCCCCTATTTACCGTTCTCGCCTGCTGATTGGTCGCCCTTGTCCTCGCCAATCCATTTACCAGCGCCATCTTTTTACCCATCTGTCGGCCGATCAATTCTGCCTGATTAAATCCCCGCCAATTTTCCCGCCATCGGTGCAGCGGCACCGGCACCAGAATTGTCTTTTTTAACTTTTTGGGCAGTTCCCATCCCACCAAAACCTCACCCACCAAGTCCCGATTAAACCCAAATTTGATTGCCTCAACCACCTTCCTCACCGCCTCGTTTTTGTAATCAAAAATTGCGATTAGCCCTTCCATCCCCGGCTCCTTCCGACAATAGTCGTGGGTCAGTCCGTAAATGCTTGGGTCAGTGCACATCGGACAAACCTGAAGCGCCGCCGGCAAGCCTTTTTTACACTTCCGACACAAAAAGGCGCCTTCCTGGCCACAAATGACGCAAAATTTAGGGAAGATGAAGTCAAAAACGAAATCCAAAATCGCCGCCACACTCTCATCATAAACCGGATAAAATATAGCTGATGCGTATCGAGAATAAGAGAGTCAGATTCGAGTATGAGGTGGTTGAAACCTTTGAGGCTGGTTTGATTTTGACCGGAGCCGAGGTCAAAAGCATCAAAAACGGCCAGCTGAACCTCACCGGAGCCAGGGTCATCGAGAAGGATGGCCGCTTGTGGGTAGTCGGCATGAACATCCCCAAATACCAGCACGCCACTGATCCTGATTACGATCCGGGTAGGATCAGGGAGCTTCTTTTTAGAAAGACCGAAATAGCCTCGATTTTGGCCAAAAAACAGACCGCCGGATTGACCCTTATGGCCTTGGCGGTGTATAATAAGGGAGATTTAATCAAGTTGTCCGTCGGTTTGGTCAGGGGTAAAAAGAAATACGAGAAGCGGGAACAAGTGAAGAAACGGGTTGAAGAACGGGCTCTCGCTAGAAGATTAAAAAAATAAATAGAGAGGCTAAATGAAAAACGTCAGTTTTTGGAAAACGGTTCTGCCTGGATTAGAAGCACAGTTTGGCATGGAGAAGGGTTTGGCGGCAA
The DNA here is from genome assembly GCA_035291985.1 of Patescibacteria group bacterium. Taxonomy (GTDB): domain Bacteria; phylum Patescibacteriota; class Microgenomatia; order UBA1400; family MFAQ01; genus 2-01-FULL-50-23. Next base: position 8,044 of record DATDRC010000043.1, on the reverse strand, counting down.
AAAATCTTTCCACTCTTGCCAAGGGTCTCAAAAAGACTATCGATAGGATGGACGGGGACGAGTTTAATCTCTTTTTGGCTCAGGTCGTCATCAAGGCTAGCGCCAAGCAAATCATGGGCGTCGATCTGACCGCCCAAATCATGGCTCTCAAAGAACTGAGGAAATAAGCCGTTCGCTGGATTTTAGGCTCCTTTTTTGCTATAATACCCCCTGTTGGGGACGACAGGTATCGATGGAAACAGCTCTTTGACAACCGCAAGCCGAGCCAGGAACTCAAGCTCGTTAAAACTGGTTCAAAAACAACTGTCACTGATAAAGCTGACACACTCTTGGGCACTATTTTTAGGGCCCCGGAAGCCAAAGCAGATTACGCTTTCGCGTACGTTGCCTAAGCCGTTTTCGGATTAAAATGCTCGAGGTTTAACCGAAGGCGAGTACAAACTCGGGATACAAGGTTAGAAGTACCTAGGTCTAACCCCATGCAATCTAGGAAAACTTTTGCTGGATCTTGTTTGTGAGGAAACCAAAAGTCATAAATCACAAACTAAGCTTGTAGTGGTTATCGAAGAATGTTTTCAGACGTGGGTTCAATTCCCACCGTCTCCACCCATTAAATCGAAGTCTGATAAATCTTGTCTCCTGACAAAATCATCAGCTCCTTCTCACTTATCCACACCACATCAGTCGCTCCTGCCAACTCCGGCGCCAAAATCTGCTTCATGTAGGCGCCCGTTTCCTTGTTAAACAGCACCACCCTCCCCTTAGCGATATCCAATACCGCGACAACGTTATTGTCACCCGAAATCGCCAACCGATCGATCTTAAAGTCCTCCGGCACGTCAGAGAGGCTAAACCTTTCCGGCTGCCCCCGGCGGAAACGTAAGATCTTGCCGCCGGACAGCCCCACCCAGATATCGGTATCAATCGCCAGATCCACCCCGGCGGCCAAATCTGCCTCAATACCCGAAAGCAGCCAGCGTCGCCTTTCCCCAATTGCCCCACCCGATAGGCCGAAACGCCAAATCTCACTACTACCCTTGTCCAGGACATAAGCCGCCATCCCAAACATATCGACCGCCGTCGGCTCCGTCACCGCCGCGTCAAAGGCCAGGTCTTCTTTCTTTCCCGCCAGGACCGCCGACAAACCAGACCGCAAAAGCAAGACCTCGTTCGGGCTTACCCCCGCCACGTCCAGCCAATTTTGCCCCTCTCCTTTACCCAAAATCACTTCCTGTTTTTTGTCCGGATAACTCACCTTCGCCACCACCCCGGCCGTCTTATCCAAAACTAATAGATTTTTTCCGTCAAAAGCCATCCGGTCGCCCTTCATCTGCGACCGAATTACACCCAGGTTGAAAAACAAGTCCAGGGTTGCCTTTTGTTCTCCGGAGACCTTGACCCAGGATTCCTCCACCAAACGCTCAAAGTCAGCCACCCTGACCTCGAAACTGGTCCCCGAAAACTGGCCTTTCTTGGTCATCATTTCTTCCCTGACTGTCCGCAGCAGATCCCGCGCCCCCACCGGATTCAGCTCAAACAGAGCTTCCGCCTCGGTTCTCTTTTTTTCCAAAGGTTCGAAGACCGTAGCAAATCCAGCCTCGGCCCGGTCGCGCCGGGCCTTCACCAGACCAAAACCGACCGAGACTGCCAAAACAAGCAGAAACACCCCTCCGATGACCAAAAACAGGCGATGTTTTTTTTCTTTGTGTTCATCTACTGGCAATCGACGAGCCTGTTTCCACTTTGTTGTCAAATCCCTCCAGGATATTTTGGCTGCCGCCAATTTGGCCGCCAAACCGGTCGCCCCGACCACCCGCTCCCCCGCCAACTCCTCCTGCTCTGCTTCGAGTTTTTCATCCTTGTCCTCCCCATAATCTTTCTTCGTCTGCTCACCGTCTGCCGGCTCATACAGACTACCGGCTTCCACAGGTAGAGTCTTCACCGTCAGAATCAGAGCCGCCCGCGCCCCCTCCGCCAGGGTCATCATTGTGGCCGACACCTTCTCGGTCAACACCTCCATATCTTCTTGGGGAGACACCACCTCGGCATCAATCACGTCAACCGCTTCTTTACTGCCAAAGAAAACTTTGTCCTTTTCCAAAAGCTCTCCGGAGAGAACCCGGCCATCGCCATTTTCAAATAGCCAGATTCTTTTCCCGTTCCGCAGAATCGCCACCCCATTTCCCGGCATGGCCCCAACTTTTATTCGCCTCCCGCCATCGCCGTCAACTGTCACCCAAACAAACACTCCCGTTGCCGCTCTCGCTTTCAATAATCCCAAGAGTCCCGCCACATCGCCCTTATGGTTTTCCGGACAGCACCACTTCTCCACCCGACCAATCAAGTCCATTCCCTTACTAATCAAGTCTCCACCACCCGCCAGTTTTACCACTCCGAAAACTCCTCCGAAACGGGCCAGTTCCTCCTGATCAAACGCCGTCTTCACATATACCTGCGACCACTCACCTTCCCCGGTTTCGCTAACAACTCGATAGTAATCAATTCCTAAAATATTGGCCATGGGCAGACCCGGTCATTTCTTAAACTATTAATACTATACCTGTCGTTAAGACTAAACATGTCCAGAAAAAGCCCCAGGCAATTCCCTTGAACCAATTGCCGATGGGAACGCTCACCACCTTGTCCATCAGACTCGCCTGACGAACGGTCACTAGAGATAGCAAGGTCAATAACACCAAGGACGCCTTCACCAATAACCCCACGACCAAGCTCAAATTGATTGCCTGAATTAAATTTTCCATTTAGCGTATCCTCCCTTCGTATTCTTCTTTTTCTTCCTGTTCCATTAATTCGCCGATTACCTTGACCACCCGGTCGGGATTGCTGACCGCCTCAAAGGTAAAGGCGCTCGCTTCTTCCCGCCTATCCTCGCTTCTCTGCTCCGCCGCCGTTTGAATGATGACGTTGCCGTAGTTAAACATCGAGGACATCATCCCCACCTGAGAGTAATTTACATCCTCGATCTTTCGAATTTGCGTGGTGTTTACGTTTTTATACAGTAGCCCAAAAAAGTCAACGTCGATGATTCTTTCGTCGGTAACAATATAGACGTTATAAAACCACAGCAGCAGGTTTTGGATGGCAAAAAAGGCCAGCCCCAAGTACCAGAAAACCGCTAGCGCCAACTGAACCGGCCCGGAAACATTGGTAATCAAGGGGAACTCATTCCAAAACAAAGGCACCCCAACCAGCATGGCAATCAGTGCCAGCCACCACAAATTCGTGATTGGGTGTCGCCTCATTAACAATAGGACTTCCTCCCGGTCGTGCTGCGCCTCAAACTTGGTATTCGGCGGACAAGCGGTCAGCGACCGCCACGGTGGCCCGCCAAATCCCTCCGCCACCAACTTCTTCACCGTCTCCACCAAATTATCTTCCTTCTTTTCTGGTTTCTTTTTCGTATACACCTCCGGCATAAACCAATTCTACCACCCCATCTCAATGCAGGAGCTCCCGGGACAACTTCAAATCATGGGGTAAAGACCTCCCCCTGAAATTCAACTTAAAAAGTGATCTCACCAAGGGAAGTACCTTTTCATGCGATCCGTCGCCCGGACTCGGTAAACGCACTTCTCTTTCCAAACCGCTGTCCTCTCTTACCACCAACATTCTCTCCCAATCAGAAAGGGTCATCGCCAACAATTTCCTCCTGCCGTTGTCACCCGGCTTACCCACCAACTGCATTACCCATTCAGCCTTCTCATTGGCCGGGGCTACCAGAGTCATTTCGGAAGCGTCGGTCCAAACATCTCGGACAAAATCCTCTCCCCCCAACCTTTTTAGCGCTTCCCTAATTCTCCTGTTTCTTATCATTGCGATATCCACTCCCGTCTCAATTACCACTTCCACTTCAGAAAGCATCACCGGCCGATCCTCATATCCTTCTACCGGCTCGCCCACGCCCTTCAACACCCCCCGCGCAGTTCTTCCAGCATTAGCTCGTATTCAATTGTCCCCGTTGTCAGACTATTTAAATCATATGGATTCTCCCTGTCTGGGAATTTTGATTCCCACCTTCTCACCGCCTCATCCTTTTCTTCATCTGTTAAGACCGCTTGTGGTTCGTATTCTCCCCCCATATACGCCACATAATTATCGACTCCCCCAAACTCGCCTACCTCACGACCCTCCATCCTCACCAGGTCCGGCCGATCCTCCTTCCAGGCATCTGGTGTTGGCCTCGGCACATCAACCGGAAAATTCAGATCCACATCCCTCCTCTCCACCGCCTCTCTCTCCCCCTGCTCCCTATCTAACTTCTCCGCGACCGTTGTCCCTTCTGCCATCGGTGCCCGTTCGTCAGTTCCGATATTCATACTTTCATTAAACCACAAATCCCAAATTACTTCTTCTCGATATTGAACAACCTGCTCTACACCTTTTTACCGGGATTCCCGGTGTTTTAATTTTCCACGGTATTTCCCGGTAAGGTTTTTACTTCTTTTCGATATTAAACAACGGACCCACAATCACAATATTTGCTGGTGCCCGCAAGTTAAAGAAATTTTTAAACTCCTCTCCGTCAAAAGATTCTTCTCTTCCACTTCTATCTCTCAATCTAATTCCATTTGTACGTCCTAACCCAAAATCAAATCCATTCATGGTCACTTCAGAAACATAATCAAAAATTTGACCACCCCTCTTCTTCAACTCCTCCTTCACCTTGTCCGCACTCCACGTATCATGACACTTCTTGTTTATAGCCGCCTCACCACAAAGAACTGTTCTGTCAATGCTCGAGTCTCTGCGAATTAGAAAAATTACGTTGGCAATATCCGCCACTTCTTCAGGCTTCAACCAGGCTGATTTTCCATATTCTTTTCTAAATCCTTGAGCCGTATACATACATGGTGATTCCCGATCATATGCCTTCGAAAGCAAATCCCCCAAACTCCCAATGTCTCCATCAGTATCTCTCAACCTCTTCGTCCAAGCAGTTTCCCTGGACCACACATCCGACGATTTATAAGTATAGCCACCTGCTGTCGAGGCGTACCACGCCTTGGCAATTTGACCACCCGATCTCAACACCATTCCTTTTGTCTGCTCCACCGCATCCTTCCACTTTTGAGTATTTTCTTCCTTTTTTATCTCCTGACCTCTTTGGTTCGGTTCGATTTTACCCTCATCTCTCATTACCGCCAAAGCATATGACCTGGCCGCAATAGCCTGCGCTTTGAGTGCTTCCATCTCCCAATCACCTGGCATTTCATAAATATGCTTCATATAGTCCTCAATCTTCATTCTTTCGTTATTAAATGTTTGTCCATAATCATTTCTACCATTCACTAATATTTCTGTGTTTTCATCTATCTTCTCAATCGAGATATTATCGTAGTAAGTTCTTAATATCTGCTCATAACCTTGTCCCCTCTGTGCTCTCATTCGTGCTCCATATTGGCTCATCCCCACCCGATGAGGAATTCCAAAGGTATAAAAGGCAAAACCATTTCCGAATCCGGGGTCGAGCTTCCGATCGTCTACGCAATACAAAGGCCCTCCCCCCAAACTAGTCGACAAATTCAGGCTATCAATCTTGTTACCAATTATCTCCTCCATCGCTGCCGTCATTTGGGCAATCTTGCCCGATAAGTCCGCTTGGTAATTTTTCGCCTTCACCACTTCTCCCTTAAAAAAGTCGGCCTGTTTATTTAAAGTCTCTTGCAATAAGGCGAGTTTTATTTTTTGTTCTTCCAATCTCTTCTTATCTGTTTCCAAAGACAGGATCTCATCCGACAATCCCACGATTAACTGCTTGTCGACATTACTGGCTGTTCCCTGATATGCAATTTCTCGGTTAATCTGTCCCACCCCCATTCTAGACAGTATTTGGACTAATAAGGACGAGCCACGGATACTCTTATACAACTCTCTAATCTTCTTCCCAAACAAGACATAATGTTCGGCCACCTTCTCCTCCCGATCGGCCACTTCTAGCCCCAACTTTTTCTGCTTCGCAACTGCTGCGCCAATACCCATCTGTAAAGCATTTACCCGATTACCCAGATTCTTTATCTCTGATTCCAATGGGGTCGTCGCCGCTTTCGAAAGTTCATATAAGTGTTCCAATTCATTCGAACATCTTTCCAATTTTTCCGGAGGCCAGCCTTTCGGATCAGCCAAACAGTCTTCTTCTGCCAGCGCTGGCTTAATCCGCCAAAACCCCAAAGCTAACAAAAAAAACACCAAGCCAACCTTCCATTTCATCATTTATAGTTTAACAGTATCGAGCCGTGTTAAAATTAGGCATCTGTCCAACCCCATCATGAAATTGAAATTATTTTTATCTTTACTTCTCGTCGGCTCCTTTTTTCTAATCAGCCCAACCAACGCCCACGCCGAAACCTGCGCCAGCTTGTCAGGCCAGTGTATTCCAAACACCAGCGCCTGTGATGCCGCCAGTGAAAGATCGGAACCCCTAGGCGGGTGTCCGCCGATCGGCGGTGGAAAGTTCCAAACACCCCAGATCTGCTGTGTTGCCAAAACCCAAGCTCCGCCATCCTGCTCAAACATCTCCGGAGTTTGCAAAAGTTCCTGTGATTTACTCGGCGGCGAAACTGACAGAACCAAAAGAGACTGTTCTGCAGGAACAACTTGCTGCGTCAAAGCGCAACCTCCAGCACTACTACCGATGCCTATTGTGATAGCGGCAAGGGCATCAATACTGCTCTCGGCTGTATTTCCTTTGACGCCGAGGGCGGCGGCTTTGTCCGAAGTCTTCTGGGTATCATCATCGGCCTCGGCGGCGGTGTCGCCCTTCTTCTCATTCTCTATGGCGTCTTCATCGTCACCACTTCCGCCGGTATCCCCGACAAGCTCAACCAGGGTAAAGAAATCATCTCCTCCGCCGTCGCCGGTCTGGTCTTCATCATCCTCGCCATCTTCCTCATGCAACTTATAGGGGTCCAAATTCTCGTCTTACCCGGTTTGTAAGTATAGAATAAAGCCATGTTTAATCTCGTCAAACCCGCCTACGCTCAAATTAACTTTAATGATCTAACTCCAGCCGGATGGAAAGTTAGACCGGGTATGAATATTGGCGAACTTTTGACTGTCACCAACATCATTACTTTCGTCTTTTTCCTCGCCGGTGCCATTTTCCTTTTTAGTCTCCTCAATGCCGCCTGGACCTATGTCACCAGCAGCGGCGACCCGAAAAAAATCGCCGAGGCCACCCAGCGCATCCTCAACGCCTTTTTCGGTATCGTCATCGTCTTGGCTAGTTTCGTCATCATCCGCATCATTTTGGCCGTTCTTGGCTTGCCTGGCCTGATTTAGTAACCTGTCCCGCGTAGCTTCAGCGAAGTGGGATCCCCGCACGATTAACGCAGTATCTCCGCTTTCCCCAGATACCGACTTGACATATATGTATATATGTACTAATATATATTCATGCAAATGATCCAAAAAAGTTTTTATATCGATAAGCCTACCTATTCCGAACTTTCTCAACTCGCCTCCGGGCAAAACCTGGCCACTGCCGAACTGATGCGCCGCCTTATCAGAACCGGAATCGATCTTCTGAAAAACAAACCTCTGCAAACAACCGCGTTTCTCCAGAGACTAGGCTCCTACGATCTCAAAGGTCCAAAAGATCTATCCAAAAATCTGGATAAATATGCCTGGGACTAAACAAGTCTTGATTGATGCCGATGCCCTGGTCGGCTTAATCAATCAAAGTGACGCCCTTCATTCCCGTAGCCTTCGAATAGTGAGGTTTCTCGCCAAAAACAATCTCGCCACCATCGTCCTTCCGTCAACAATCCTCGAGGCGGCCACTGCTTTGTCCCGGGGAATAAAACGGCCTGATCTGGCCAAAGAGCTTCTGGCCGATTACTCCCGATTGGAACCTGTCGAGCTTCCATCTGAAATCTTTTCCAAGCTTCTCAAGATTTATAACCCAACCGAAACCACAAAAAACACTCCTTTTGACTACTTTCTTCTTGCCTATGCCAGGATAAAACAAATTGATTTTGTTTTTTCCTTTGATCGTTTTTATGAAAAACAAGGGTTAACCCTGGCA
>DATDRC010000042.1:0-2101 GCA_035291985.1 Patescibacteria group bacterium | reverse complement strand
GGCAAAACTTGACGAGGAGCAGTCCAAAAAAATCGAAGCGGCAATCCAGGCGGCCACAGGCCTGCCGGCCAAGGTAGTTCTCGAGGGCCAACAGCTCAATCACCAGGTCGGCTACATCGGTTACGAACAGCACCTACGCCGTTTCCCCGGTGACACCCTCCTCGAACACGATGACGAACAAATCGCCGGCGTCGCTCCGGGACTGGGCGCTTGGGGCTACTTTGCCCGAAGCAAAAGTGAATTTACCACCCAGGATTACCTGCGCGAAAAATATTACTCGGTCGCCCAGACTCTTTACCTGCCCAATTGGAATACCGACTTTGTCAAACTGCGCGATTGGTACAAATACAGAAAGATTCTGGTCATCAACCCGGCCAACGGCACCGCTGTCGTCACCGTCCTGGGCGACGCCGGCCCGGCCAAATGGACCGGCAAGCAATTCGGCGCTTCTCCCGAAACGATGAAAGCCCTCAATCTCCACAAAGGACCGCGCAAGGGCCTGGTGCTATTCTTATTCTTAGACGACCCGGAGAATCAAATCCCCTTGGGTCCGGTCACCCACCCCTACTCCACCCCCGAGGTGACACGTACTCGGGGCTCCTCGGGGGTGTCTGTTACTAATACCACCTAACCATGAGCATCCTCTTCTACGACCACCTTGTCGACAAAACCGAAGTCCTGCTTTTTATCGATCACCTGCAGGAGCCGGAAAACCACAAGGGTAAGCTCCGCCAGTTGGTCGACGACATTATTCACCAGGGCCTGATCGAATATATCCTCCAGAAACTCCATCCTCACCAGCACCACACCTTCCTTTCCCGCCTCGAGGCCGCCCCTTATGATCCCGAGCTCCTTTCCTATCTGAAAGACCATATCTCCCTCGAATTTGAACAGGACCTGGAAAAAGAAGCCGCGAAACTAATCAGTATCATCAAAAAAGACCTTCATAGCCCCTGACGAAATTTTATGCTTGATGCCCAAATTCTCTCCTTCGGCTTATCTGGGCGATCACTGTTCACTACTATGCATCGAAACCTTCTCCGTCTTTTCCCTCCGTCGCTACCAGTTTTAACCTAGACCCCAGCCTCTCATCTGTATCGTCTAATGGTATAATAAATATGTGGAACACTTTTCCATTCGACCAAACTTATTATCAAAAGATGATCCCAGATATATCCATTGGCGAAAAAGCCTTAGCAAGCGACCCGTTTCTTGGAATAAGGGCAAGACAAAGGACACCGACTCAAGCGTTAAGAAGATATCCGAAACTTTCAAGAAGAAACGGATAAATAATTTTGCTTCGTGGAGAAAAGAAAAAATTGCCGCTGGAGAGCTAAAGGCAGATTATCCACCGTTTGAGAAAACTAGCGACCTGGCAACCTTGGTTGGTCTAGTTTTGGGTGATGGCCATATCGCCGTCTTCCCTCGGACAGAAAGGTTAGAGATTACATTGGGGACAGATAAGCCCAAACTCATCGATTTTGTTTTCCAGCTTATGGAAAAGGTATTTTCCAAGACGCCGATAAAGCGGAAGGATAAGAACGCGAGATGTGTGAAAGTCGGACTCTACGAAAAATTTATCTCAAAGAGATTGGGGGTGCCAACCGGTAACCGCCGCTATTCTACAAGCGGTATCCCCAAGTGGATTTGGCAAAAAAGAGAACACTTAATCGGGTGTCTTAAGGGATTATTTGAGGCGGAAGGCAGTCTATCTATTCACTTGCCGACTTGTACCTACAACTTCGCCTTCGCCAATAGAAATGAAATACTTCTCGACGATGTTAGACGAGCCTTAACACTTCTTGGTTTACATCCAGAGGCAAGAACCGTCGCGACTCGAATTAGACGTAAACATGAAGTAAAATATCTCCAGGAACTTATCAGTTTCCGAAAATACTAATGCCGGGTCTTCTAATGGCAGGAAGGTTGGCTCTGAACTAACTAATCTAGGTTCGATTCCTAGCCCGGCAACCCGGAGCCGCTACGCGGCGCAGGTCCCGTGTATTGAGGTACTCCGAAATCCAGTGTATCCCCACTGGATAATATAAATTGGTCTTATCATAGCCCCCATGCCCTTCTACATCTACATCCTCCGCACTTC
>DATDRC010000041.1:0-4249 GCA_035291985.1 Patescibacteria group bacterium | reverse complement strand
CCGCCGACTGCCGCCTGACCTCCCGCGATCCCGCCGGTGCTTTGTTCCTCAATTCCCAGGCAATGTCCCCCGCTACCGACGGCTGGTACCAGACAACCGTCTCCACCGCTTCCGCCGTTGGTATTTACCGCTCCCAGGTCTGCTGTACTGCCGGGGCCGATTATCTTTGTTTGGACAAAACTTTCCAGGTAGTCGCCACCCCAAGTGCCCTGACCGCCGCCGATGTCTGGGCCAACGGTACCCGGACCCTCAGTAGCTACGGCGATATCGCCTCGGACGTCTGGGGCTATTCCAGCCGCTCCCTTTCCGGCTTTGGTACTTTGATCGCGGACATCTGGAGCAACGCCACCCGGACCATCACCGGCGGCGGCGACACCGTCACCAACAACACCACCAACAACAACAGCGGCGCCGTCACTCAAAATATCTCCGGGAATGTCACCAATCAGACTACCAGCAATGTCACCAGCGCCCAATTGAGCAGCCTCACTGCCCTCACGGCGGAAAATCGCAAACTTCTCGAACAGCTGGTCAACAAACCGGTCATCAAAACTTTTATCGATGACGGCGGCGTCAGCCTCCAGTCAAAGCTCGAAAAAACCAAAACCACCGCCAACCGGCTCTATAGTAGTATCGCCAACCTAAAAAGCCGGGCCGAACTGCTTGACCTGGAATGGAGTACTCTTTCCCAGCCAGAAATTGAGCTCGAACTAAAGACCATCAACGACATTCTCAAAGAAAACAACCTCAGCGAAAACTCTTCACTGCTCTCGGCTACCAACTGGCTCAAAACCGCCTGGAATGACTCCCTGATTACCCTAAGCCTCGCCGATCAAGCCGAGGCCGCCCAAAGCAAGATCGAAACCTTGATCGGCGACCTCTCCCTCTTTGGCAAAACCAACTCCTCGCTCACCTTCAAGTCCGCCCTTGCCCACATCCAAAGGCTCGACACTCTGGTTGGCACCTCCCTAAGCCCCGCCTCTGACACTAGCCTCTTCGGCTTTGTCAAAAAGATCGACCAGCTCGCCACCAACCTCAATCAGGAGGCCGAGGCGATCAAGCTCGCCCTGGACAAGTTCGATGGCTACACCCCCGAAGAACAAAACAAACTCATCACCGACCATACCAAAAAGGTTTTGGCCAGTAACCAGGTGCCCAAAGCCGAGACACTCATCAGTCCGGCGGTAAAAAATGTAGCCAAGGACAACAAAAACAGGATCCTTGCCCTGCTCGGCCTGGTCAGGACCAATCTTTCCTGGCTGACAAACGGCAACGGCAAGGCGATCAACAGTATCTGGCTGGAAGAAGGCAGCATCGTTTTCCGTGCCGTCGTCAGTAACCCCAGCAAACTTGTCAGCCAAAAGGTTCCGGTCGAGATCTATCTCCCCGAAGAGATCAAGCCCGAGCAGATCATCAAGTCCGACCCCGAACTGAAAATCGAGTTTAATACCGACGACAACCGCCTTTGGGCCCGGGCCAACATCGAGCTCGCCCCACTCGAAACCAGAACCCTCCTGGTCGAGGTCGAGGATATCTGGTCCTACACCGTAGAAGAGATCGATAGCCTCCGAAAACAGTCCACCAGCCTCTACGATGCCCTCAAGGGCACCAGCTACCTCGCCCAAGCCACCACTCTCCACAGTGACATTGCGGTTACCCTCGACAAAGTCCTGCTTCGCCAAAAACAAGCGACCACCCCGGAGAATCGGATCAGGACCCACCGCGAATCACGCCTGGAAATGGCCGGTATCGGTGAAAAAATAAACGGCCTCAAGACCTTGGTCGGCCAAGCAGGCGCCAGTTCTTCCATCTTCGGTTTCGTCGGCGGCGTCCAGTCGGTCGCCGTCTGGGGCATGGTCATTATTTTCGTTGCCGGCTTTGTCTTCCTCACTATCTATATGCGCGCCCTGCGCCTGGAACAGTTCCGCTTCTCGACCGCCACCGTCCTCCCCGTCGACCACAAACACAAGCCACTGCCTCCGGCTGAAGTCACGAGGCAGATCGTCCGCAAAAAAACTCTCTCGGCCGCCCGCCGACTGACAAGAACGACCATGATCATTCTTCTCACCGGCAGTTTCGCCTCCTTTGGCGCCAGCGTTATCATCTCCGCCGCCAGAAGGAACAACAACACCACCACCTTGACCTCTCCTCTGGTCACCGGGGGCATTGTTCTGGGCAGCTTCTCACCTACGAAAGCAACGGAAAGCCCGTCAGGTAATTAAACAGCCCGTGCAGAGCCAAGGCACCCAAGGCGCCCAGCCAGACCTTCCTCAGTTTGATACCCAGGAACCAGAACATCGTAGTCACGCCATGCATCGGTACGGTGAATAGCAGGCGCCACAAACTGGCGGAGTACATTCCGGCGGTCCAGTAATTAAGGCTATATAGCACCAGCTCGGAAAAACCATATGCCAACCCGATACCCATCGCCATAAAAACTGAAGCTCGCTTGTCAACTTTGGTGAGCCAGATAACTAGGCTGCCCTTAAAAACCTCTTCCAGGAGGATTCCAATGGCTAGTAGCCTCAAAAGTAACAAAATCGCCATCGGACCGATCAGAGACCACAGGTAAATCAACCAAACATCCATAAAAATATCATAGCATTCGACAAACGAGTTCAAAAAGACAAAAATGTAACCTATATTAGATGTCAGCTAGGCCGTAATTTAGGTCATTTATTGTCATTTATCGTGATCCTTTTGCCGTCATTGGTGGAACCACTAAAAAATTCGAGTAAATTGACTACCCAACCAAAAATAGCCTCAATGATCCCTAACCTAGCTTCAATAATCAGGGAAGATCTTTAGATCAAAATAGGGCGAACAACCAGGTGGGCCGGAAAAAAGAAATTGTCTGCTGGAAAAAAGGAAAAGTTTTCACGCTTCTATAATAAATCCTCTAGTTCGCATTTTTTCGAAGTTTTCCAGGATTCACTCACGGACTATATCAACTATAAGACCAATTTGAAAATTATCCGAAAGAAGGAATAATTAACGAATTATTACCAAACCTTACCAATATCTCCCCTTGTATTATCTATCCTCTATTCAAAGTATTTATCCAACCAATTAAAGCAATAACTCCAGAAATTATAGAAGTCTTAACCGTACATAGAAATAGCATCCAGGATAAATCATGGAAACCGTCATATTTACCAAGAATTACAACCATTTTCGACCCAAAAGCGGTCAAAACTGTCAAAAAATACTCCAAAACCTCTAGGACCCGCCTAGACGCCCAGTTGGCGACATCTCCGAATCATTCTTCTAACAAATAGACGCCGTCGTGGTGCTTGTCTTTGACCGTATACGCCATCTCCCCGACATGTTTAAACCCCGCCGCCGCGAGCACCCGCCTCGACCCCTCGTTGTTGGGGTGGACGTAGCCCGTCAGACACCAGCTTACCTTTCTCCCAGCCAAATACTGCTTCAATGAAGCGACCACTCCCCGAAGCGCGCTCCCCATCTGGCCTTGTTTCGCCAAAGGATAGCGGGCAAAGCCAATTTCCAAGTAGACCTTCTCCCGGTCATAGGTCAGTAAACCCCGCTTCTCACCCCTGGCCAATCGCCCCGGATGGTCCAGATAAACGGCCAGCCAACCCTGGAGCCGATCCGTCTCTGCCTCCCCCACCAGTTCGCTTTTCCCGGCGATGGCAATGCCAACGCTCTTTTTTGTCCCCACGGCGAAATTTCGCAACTCCTCCTCATCACCCGTCGTTTCCAGCACGTAGCGCCGAACATTCTCATCCAGGTCAATCGACACCAAACGGCGCATCTCCTCCGGGTCATCATGCCGAATCCAGCGAATCCTGGCCCGCTCTCCCGGCAATTCCACCAGCTTCATTTTTCTCAAGTCAAACATTGGCTAATTATAGCTTCCCCACCGATGAAGCTCCAAATGGTAAAATTAGCCTTGTAATGCCACCTTAGCTCAGTTGGTTAGAGCGCCAATTTTGTAAATTGGAAGTCCTGAGTTCGAATCTCAGAGGTGGCTCATTTATGGATAATTGTTTGATGTGCGGTCAGCCACTGCTAAAAAAATCACAATATAAATATTGCTCAAATCTGTGCCAGTCCAAGGAGAAATATCAAAAATTTGTTCAACAATGGAGAACTGGTTTGACTGATGGCTCAAGAGGAGTCTCCACTCGATGCATTTCTAGACACGTCAGACATTATCTGGAAGAAAAATCCGGATCAAAATGCAGTCTATGTGGGTGGAACCAAAAAAATCCCGTTACCGGAAAAG
>DATDRC010000040.1:0-3885 GCA_035291985.1 Patescibacteria group bacterium | reverse complement strand
CCGGTGGGGTAATGACGGCTCGATATTGGAAACCAAGATAGATGACAAAGGCTAAACTGCCGAGAAGGAGAAGCGCCATTTGCGATTGAAAGAGCGAGGCGAGAGAGAATTTGGGCTGGTGACGGGGTGGGGAGACCGAAGATATGGGAACGGCTGCGGCCTGATAATCGCGGCGGAGGAGGGCGACCCATTCGTCCGGATTCTTACCAAGCGCTTGGGCGAGGTTCCTGACGAAGCCTTTGGTAAAGGTGGCAGAGGGAAGTTTCTGAAAATCATTTTCCTCAAGCGCCTGAATATATTTGGCGTCAATTCGGGTAAGACCGGAAAGCTGCTGCTCGCTTAGGGCGTGACCGACGCGGGAAGTGCGAATTATTTCACCGATAGTTTTCATCCGGGGTTAGTGCGGCTGAAGAAGTCGTCGGCGTTGGTGATCAATACCTCCCGGGGTTTGGCGCCCTCGCCTTTGCCGACGATCCCCGCCTGCTCAAGCTGGTCGATGATCCGGGCGGCGCGGGCGTAACCGATCGAGAGGCGCCGCTGAAGTAGTGAGGCGGAGGCCTTGTTCGCTTCGATACAGAAGCGGGTGGCTTCTTCAAATAATTCGTCGATCTCTCCAAGGTTCTGGCCGTTAGCGGCTTGGAAAGATCTTTTGTTTGCCTGGGGCTTGGTAACGGCGTCGTTGTACTGAGGATCGATGCCGGTACTGCGAAGGTAGTTGATCAGATCGGTAATTTCTTTATCCTTGACAAAGGCACCCTGAATCCGTTTCGGCTTGGCCTGGTCGGGCGGGACGTAGAGCATATCGCCGCGGCCAAGAAGTTTTTCCGCACCCGGGCCGTCGATGATGACTTTACTGTCGACCATCGAGGTAACGTTGAAGGCGATACGACAGGGGATATTGGCTTTGATTAAACCGGTAATAACGTCGACGGAGGGGCGCTGGGTGGCCAGGATGAGATGAATACCGACGGCGCGGGCCATTTGGGCTAGGCGAGTGATATCATTTTCGACTTCGTTTCGGGCTAATAACATAATATCGGCCAACTCATCGATGATGATGACCAAGTAAGGCATGGCTTGAAAACCGGAGAGTTCGTTGTAGGCGGCAATATTCCTGACGCCAACCTCGGCAAAAAGTTTGTAGCGGCTTTCCATCTCGCCGAGAGACCATTTTAAGGCGTTGACGACTTTTTCGGGCTCGACAATGACGGGGGTGACGAGATGAGGGATACCATTGTAGCCAGTCAGCTCAACCCGCTTGGGGTCGACCATGATGAACTTGACTTCGTCGGGGGAGGCGCGGAAGAGAATCGAAGCGATGAAGGCGTTGACGAGAACTGATTTGCCGGAACCGGTGGCGCCGGCAACCAGAACGTGGGGCATTTTGGAGAGATCGGCGATCATTGGCTGACCGGAAACATCCAGGCCGAGAGCGACGGCGGTTTTGCTCTGGTTCTTGGTCATCACTTCAGAGGTCAGCATTTGTTTGAGGCTGACGAATTCCAGGCTGCGGTTAGGAATCTCGATACCGACGAGGGAACGGCCGGGAATCGGGGCTTCAATGCGGATCTGGCCCTGGGGGGCGGCCAGGGCGAGGGCGAGGTCAGACTGGAGGGCGCTGATTTTTGACAGCTTGGTGCCGAGAGCGACTTCGAGGGCGTACTGGGTGACAGCCGGACCGCAGTTAATTTCGATAATCTTGGCCTGAATGCCGAAAGAATCGAGCGTTTTTTCGATAGTGGCGGCGTTAGCGTTCAGGTCGCCGCGGTCGGCCTTGCCTTGCTTCTCATCTGAAAGAAGCGATAAGGGGGGCGATTGCCAGATAGTGAGTTCGCTCGCCTGACGGCCTCTCAACTGGCCTATCCTTGGACTCTTGAGATCGTTAACCAAGATGTCATTTTTCTTACCTTCTTTCACTCTGGCGGTGGCGTCCTCGGGGAGTACCGGCCCCTCTCCGGTTAGACCCTTGACTTTGATCTTGCCGCCACCAAGAGTAATGCCCCTTTCGCCAATGGCGGTAACTTTGGCGCCGGATTTCCTGATGAATTTGAAAAGATTTTCGAGAGCGAGAGAAATATCTTCGATTGAGGTTTCAAAGAGAATGAGAAAACCGATGGCAAGACCAATAACGTAAAAAACATAGGCCCCGGGAGAAGTGATCAGAGAGGCGACAGACAAGAAAAGCTGGTTGCCGACTGTCCCCGCTTTGGTCAAGCCCGTCAGCGAGAGCAGGGTAATGAGACTACCCAGGAAAACGTGGGGGCTGGCGATACCCCACTTAACTTTGGTTAGAACCAGACCGCCGGAGACGAAAACGAAGGGGAGGAAAATCAGGGGCCAACCGAGGAATTGACTGCCGAGAGTATTGATTTTCTCAAGAATGACACCCTGGCGAGAGAAAGAGACCGAAATCAGGCCACCCAGACCGATAATCATGACGGCCAGAATTGAGTTGACGGTTTCTTTTTTTAAAGAAAGAGCAAATGGTTTAGAACGACGTCCTTTTTTCCGGGCCATACGTACCTAGTATAAACCAGAAGTGATGAGGTTGGGGCCAAGGGTTTAACTGTCGATTTTGGGAAGAACTGTGTCAACCATCAGGGCCAAGATTTTTTGTGGTGGGAGAAATGTTTTAGATATCTCGTCTCGAGTTAATTCCAATCTGGAATGCACTCCTTCTGGATCCAGGCCAGTGTATCCCGAAAGAAAGTGGAGAAAAGAGTTGTAACCCAGAGTTATTAGTGTTTCGGGCGATAGTTTGATTCGGTTAGCCAACAACTCTAAAATTGCTGAATTGGAACCCAAGACAGTGGACATATCGTATCCCCGGGCGAGGAGAGGATTGGTTGCATCTGTTGGCAATAGTGTTTCCCAATCGTAGAGACATATTTTGGGTTTTCCGTGCTGATCTTTTAGTAGGGGCGAAACATTCCCATATGTCATTTGATAATGGCAAAGACCTTGTTCGTGCAGGAAACGGGCTGAACTTCCCATGGTGTGAAGTAGCGACAGAAAATAGGTCGAGAATTTTTCGATAACGATTACCTCCCGTTTTTTATTGGTGTTTACTGTTGCCAGTTCAAGTAACGGACGGATCAAATCTTCTGCGCGGGCACCCCTTGCGGGACAACCCCAAACCAGCGCGCTTTGCCTTCCACCCTGGCCGTCGGGGATATTCGAATAATGGATTCTGGCGATTGGCAAAGGCACAAGAAATGGACAGTTGGCAGTCTTGATAAGTCGGGCGGCTCGTATAGAGTTGGTAAATTTTTCTCTGGCGGCCTTCTCTGTGTATGATCCCAGTGGAGACTGTTGCACCAGACTTGTTGTTTCCCCTCCAATAACGACGGTGGTGGTGTGGGTGAAGCGATCGGTGTCTTCTTGGGGTGGACGAATCGAACCGCTGTCTGGGATAAGTATAGCTTGTTTTCCATCATTATCAGTGATGCCAAAGTCGAAGTATCCAGCTCCGGAGATTTGAACTGTATCAAGCGAACCGATCGATTCGATGAGGGGAAATAAGATGTTTCTGCCAACCGCCTTGGCAATAAGTTTGGGGTCAAAATCGCCGTTATAGGTGACAAAATCTAGAACGCGTTTCTGGTCGACCTCTCCGAGGGAATCCAGGCACAACAATTCAATGGCTAGTTCTCGAGAAGGAAACTCGAGAGAATATTCTCTCATTTAGTTGTTGATTGTACTACCGCAGGCAATCCGAAGCCTATGAGTCGGCAGGCGGAAAGTTTAGACCTCGATGACGACGGCGATGATCATCGGCCGGCGCTGGGTTTCCTGATAGAGGAAGCGTTCGAGGGTGTCCTCGATCTTGCGCCTTAAAAAGTTCCAGTCGGTGACCGGGCGGCCGCGCATATCCTTGATGGTGGC
>DATDRC010000039.1:0-6401 GCA_035291985.1 Patescibacteria group bacterium | reverse complement strand
GGAGCTTGTCCTTGTCTTCGCTGTATTGGATGATGTCGATTTTTTCACCGTTGAGTTCGTTGATGACAGCCTGAACACGAACGCCTTTTTGGCCAACGCAGGAACCGACGGGGTCGACCCCTTCCTGGTTACTGGCGACAGTGATTTTGGTTCGATTGCCGGCTTCGCGGGCAATGCCTTTGGCGACAACACTACCGGCGCCAACTTCCGGGACTTCGCGGGCAAAGAGGGCGGCAACAAGACGGGGATCGGAACGGCTAACGATGATTTGCTGGCCCTTGAAGGAATCGCGAATGTCCGCCAGGAGAACCGAGAGGCGCGAATTGAGGCGGTAATATTCGTTTCGGACCTGTTCCTCGGGGGGCATGACAGCCTGGCCGCGACCGATGTCGACAATGACGTTTTTGCCATCCATTCTTTGGACCATACCGGTAACGATTTCACCGAGGCGGTCTTTGAATTCAGCGATGGTGGCGGCTTTTTCGGCTTCACGAACGGTTTGAAGAATGACCTGTTTGGCAGTTTGGGCGGCGATGCGGCCAAAACCGGGGGGGGTGATATCGACGAAGTCCTTGGCGGGAGCATCGGCCCGGCCGGATTTGAGCTTGAACTCGCCACTTTCGGGATCAAGATCAACGGAGATCATCTCCCCATTTTCCTCGATTTTCTTGGCCTCGCCTTCGAAATCTTTGTTGAAGGAAGCGACCAGGGCGGCTTTGACGGCGTCGAGGATGACGTCGACGGGAATATTACGCTCGCTGGCGATTTGATTGAGGGCGGCGGCAAATTCGGTCCGGGCAATTAGATTTTGAGTATTGTTCATTTATTTTGGTTACTGATTGATAAAGAAAAAGGCGGTAACGACCGCCCTGATGCACTTAACCTCCTGAATTATATCACAGGCGAGGAGGCGAAGAACTTGGTGCCGCGGGCGGCGAGGAAGCGGGAGAGATAGAGAACAAAAAGAACAAAGACGACCAGAATTAACTTGAGATACCCGCCTCGAAGGCCGTAATGGATCATGGCAAAAATATAGAGGGGGTGGATGAGCTGGTGAAGCCGGAACCAATTCCTTTTGAGAAGTCGGGTGGAGATATCGTTACTGGTCAGGAAAAGGATCGCCATGAGAATGAGGGTCCAGAAACCCCAGAACTGAAAACTTTGTGGGCCGCCGGAAAAACTGAACTGGAGGAGGTCAAAAAGAGGAACACCGCGAAAAACTTGAGAGGCAACGTGGCCGAAAGCGGCGAAGGCGCCGGCCTGACCGGTTTCCCGGCGAACCGCCAGGAGAACCTTGAAAAGATTAATAGTCGGAAAGAGCCTGGCGAGCGGCTTGGTAAAGATAACGAGGGTAAGAAGAATTAATGAAGCCTGACCCAAAGTTTTGGTTTGATGAGAGAAGGCGAGGAGGACGGAAACAAGAATGCTTCCGTAGAAGATGAGGCCCTTAATTTTCGGCAGAGAGGAGTTCATGGAGCAGTTCCCTTTCGCGACGGTCTAATTTGGTCGGTACCTTAATGATAAACCGGATGTAAAAGTCGCCGCGATGGTTGGAGTTAATTTGTTTAATACCCTTGCCGGTGAGACGGATAAGGCTACCGGGTTGGGTACCGGCTTTTATTTTTAGTCTAAGATCACCGTCGAGAGTGGGGACGGAAGTATCACCACCGATGGCGGCCAGGGGAAAAGAGATTTCGTGGTCAACGATGACATCGACACCTTCGCGTTTGAAATACTTGTCGGGAGAGACGGCGAAGGAAACGTCAAAATCGGAGTAGCGGATGCGGGTGCCGTTATCGGCCCCGGCCGGGATTCTAATGTCATATTTTTTGCCTTGGTGAACCAGTGACTTGGTGACGCCGTTGACCGCCTCGATAAAATCAATCTTGATCTGATAGTGAGGCTTGGCCGGACCACGACGAAAGGGCGAGGCGCCGCCAAAAAAACTTTCAAAGATATCGAAGGGGTCGGAAGCGCCGCCAAAAATATCTTCAAAACCAGCGCCGCCCTGATTGGAATAGGTGTAGGAGAATGGTCCGCTGGCACCTCCAGCGAAAGGATTCCAACCGGCGGGTCCACCCCCGGCAGCCCCGGAAACACCGGCGTGGCCGAATTGATCGTACATTTTTCTTTTTTCACTGTTACCCAAAACTTCGTAGGCGGTGCTGATTTCCTTGAATTTCTCGGTGGCGCCAGCTTCTTTGTTGCGGTCGGGGTGATACTTGAGGGCAAGCTTCCTGTAGGCAGATTTAATCTCTGCTTCGGAGGCCGATTTACCAAGACCTAAAACTTCGTAGTAATCACGCTGGGTTGCCATAACGATTGATTTTATCAAACTTTAAGCTCGAGTGCTAAGAGTCAGGACTCTCTGGAATTCCTCGGGGAACTAAAATCATCCATTTAGTCTTCGTCTGGTTCGCCGCCGGTAACAGCGTCGTTGTCCCTAGCGGCACCACCTTCGTTCTCCCAGTTTTGTTCGGCTTCTTCGTCTTCAGCTTCCGATTCGACTTCCTTTTCGTTTGGATCGGGCATGGGCTTGGCGTTATTCGACGACTTCGCCTTCTTCGGCTGACTTCTCCGATTTTTCTTCCGGTTTTTCCTCGGATTTCTCCTCGGGTTTTTCTTCTTTCTTGTCCGCTTCGGCAGCCGCTTTGTAGAGAGCCTCGCCGTGTTTTTGGGCGATGTCAGAGGCTTTTTTCAAGGCGTCACTGATCGAGTCGAGGGTGGCGGTGTCTTTTTTGGCTTCATCCTCGAGTTCTTTGAGGGCGGCTTCGATTTCCTCTTTGGCCTTGGCCTCAAATTTATCACCGGCGTCCTTGAGGACCTTGCGGGTAGTGAAGACGAAAGTTTCAGCCTCGTTGCGCTTGTCGGCGAACTCTTTCTTGCGCTTGTCTTCCTCGGCGTTCTTTTCGGCCTCGGCTTTCATGCGCTCGACTTCTTCATTGGAAAGGTTGGTCACATTCTGGATGGTGACGTGCTGTTCCTTTCCCGTGCCCTTGTCTTTGGCGGAAACTTTAAGAATACCATTGGCGTCGAGATCAAAGCTAACCTCGATTTGAGGAATGCCACGCGGGGCCGGGGCAATCCCGTCGAGGACGAAACGACCGAGCGGCTTGTTGTCGCCAGCCATGGGACGCTCGCCCTGGAGAATGTTGATCTCTACCTGGGGTTGACTGTCGCTGGCGGTGCTAAAGACCTGAGATTTGGTGGTCGGAATAGTGGTGTTTCTCTCAATGAGCGGAGTCATCACCCCACCCATGGTTTCGACACCGAGAGTGAGGGGGGTAACGTCGAGAAGAAGAATATCTTTGACGTCACCGGCGAGAACGCCTGCCTGAATGGCGGCGCCGAGAGCGACGGCTTCGTCGGGATTGACACTCTTGTTGGGTTCCCTACCGAAGAACTCTTTGACTGCCTGTTGAACCTTGGGCATTCTGGTCATACCACCGACGAGGATGACTTCTTTGATGTTTTTCTTATCGACTTTGGCATCTTTTAGGGCCAGTTCACAGGGCTTGATCGTTTTTTTGATGAGGTCGTCAACGAGTTCTTCGAGTTTGGCGCGGGTCAACTTCATTGTCAGATGGAGAGGCTGACCCTCTTTGCTCTGAGTAATGAAGGGCTGGTTGATTTCGCTTTCGGTGGCCGAAGACAACTCGATCTTGGCTTTTTCAGCCGCGTCTTTAATTCGTTGAAGCGCTTGCTTGTCGGCAGACAGGTCGACACCGTTTTCTTTTTTGAAGTCGTCGAGAATCCATTCCATAAGGAGGTGATCAAAGTCGTCGCCGCCGAGGAAGGTGTCGCCGTTGGTGGCTTTGACCTCGAAAACACCGTCACCTAGTTCGAGAACGGAAACGTCGAAGGTACCGCCACCGAGGTCGTAAACGACGATGGTTTCGTTTTTGCCTTTGTCGAGACCGTAGGCGAGAGAGGCAGCGGTCGGTTCGTTGATAATTCTTTTGACATCCAAACCGGCAATTTCTCCGGCCTGCTTGGTCGCCTGGCGCTGAGAATCGTCGAAATAGGCGGGAACGGTAATGACGGCTTCGGTGACTTTTTGACCGAGGTAGGCTTCGGCGTCGGCCTTCGCTTTTTGGAGGATTTTGGCGGAGATTTCCTGAGGCGTGTAAACCTTGTCGCCCACTTTGACGTCGGCCAGGCCATTTTTACCCTTGACGACTTCAAAGGAGACGTGCTTGGTAACCTTTTTGACATTTTCAGAATCATAGCGTTGACCCATCAGACGCTTGATGGAAAAAATGGTGTTTTTAGGATTAAGAACCATCTGACGCTTGGCGACATCGCCAACCAAACCCTTGACCGGTTCGACAATCGAGGGAAAGATATTTTTCCCTTCGGCGGTCGGAATAATTTTGGGTTTGCCGCCTTCCATAACGGCGACGGCGCTAAAGGTGGTGCCGAGATCGATACCAATGATTTTTCCCATATGTTTTTATTTTAGTAAATATTAATGACTATTGGGTTTCACCTCGGAGGAGTCCCGAGTACGGTCCACCATCCGAGGAGAAACGGTGACAGGAGCAACCTCGCCGGAGCCGACCTCGACTTTGGCGGGGCGGAGAATCTTATCGTATAAATGATAACCCTTGGAGGCGGTTTTGACCACCTTGTCTTTGGGGCCGGCAACCACTTCGGCGCAATCCATGGTCGCCGGGTCAAAATCGGCATTATCGGAGTCGATAACGGAAAGACCTTCAGAGGCGAGAACCTGATGGAAAGTTTTTAGGACGTGACCGAGACCGGCGTCTTTGAGGTGATTTTGGGCCCGCTCCAGGTCGTCAATAACGGGCAGAATTTTGGCGAGTAGGACTTCGTTGGCAAATTTGGCGAGCAACGACCTTTGGGCTTCATGGCGCTTTTCCTGGTTCTGGTAGTCGGCCAAGGCGCGTTTGAATTTATCGTCCAAAAGGGCAACCTGTTCTTTAAGTGATTTGGTTTTTACCATGTTTCGGCGATTTGATTAACAAGATTGGCGACGTAACGAACGAGGGGTAAGTTGTGATCGTAAGACTGACGGCTGGGACCAATGATGCCCATTTGACCGCGGCGGTCCCCGATCTGAACATCGGCAAAAAGACAACCGACCGGTTCGAAAATGTCGATACCCAGGTCGCGGCCAATGAGAAGGTGGATGGGTTGAGTGCCAAGGACCCGGGCGAAAATTTCAGTCAGACGATTACTATGGTCAAGCATGTCAAAAACTTCACGGGCGAGATCGATATCAAAAAATTCGCGGGCGAGAAGCAGATTAGCGTAACCGGAGTGGTAGGTGTGGTTGCGGTCAAGGGTGGCGAAAGAAAGAGATTTGGTGCGCTCGGCGAGAACACGGACGGCCTCGCGGAGAAGATCATCGGGGTTGCTGCGGTAGTCCCAGACATTCTCCTTGACTGCTACTTGTTCGGCAACGGAGAGATCGCGTTCTTTCATCAAGTCGTTGACATAAAACTTGATGGCGGTACTGGTCGGAATGCGGCCGGAGGAGGAGTGGGGCTGGGCGAGAAAACCCTTGTCCTCAAGAGCCGCCATTTCGTTGCGCAGAGTGGCCGGGGAAACACCGAGACGGTATTTGTTTTCGAGGGTAACACTGCCGACCGGTTCGGCAGTGGCGGTGTATTCCTCAATGATGGCTTTAATGATGGCCGTTTGACGAGCGGAAAGGTCCATATTAGCAGTAGAATAGCACGAGTGATAATGGGTGTCAAGGTTGACCGCCGGCTATGCTAAAGTTGAAGAGAGATGAGATTCAAGTGGCGCCAGTTTTTACCGCTGATCGTCGGCCTGGTTGGAATTGTAGTAATAGTGATTGTGATTCCGGCGGCGGTGCGCTATGTGGGGAGGGCGGCCGGTTTTCCGGCTAACTTGGTGGTTGATTATGACGGAGTCCTGGGGCAAATGCCAACTCCATGGCGGAATTTAGCGCAGGGGGGTGAAGAGCCGAAGGCAATGCTGGGTAATGTGACTAACGAAATCAAAGCCTTGCGGCCGGAATACATCCGCCTGGACCACATCTATGATGCTTTTAAGGTGGTCAGCAAAGAGGGCGGGCAAGTGCGCTATGACTGGAGCGGCTTGGACATCGCGGTAAACGAAATCCTGGCGACGGGCGCGAAACCAATGTTATCGCTCTCCTATATGCCGCCGGCGATATCACGGGGGGACATTATTGATTTACCAACCAACTGGAACGACTGGGGTCAGGTGGTTAGAGCGACGGTTGAACACTACTCTGGGAGGGGTAATCGCAACATCAGTGGTGTGATCTATGAGGTTTGGAATGAACCGGATTTGTTTGGCAGCTATAAAACTTACGGCGATAAGAACTATCTGACAATGTATGAAGTATCCTCGAGGGCGGCCCAGGGTGCAACAAATGTTAATGC
>DATDRC010000038.1:0-2445 GCA_035291985.1 Patescibacteria group bacterium | reverse complement strand
GGAAAAGCCAACCGCCAAGATAATGGCGACGAAAGGCAGGCTGATCGCCTGGTAGTAATCGTGCTGGACATTGCCACCGGCAAAGATAACCAGGTAAGCGATAACGCCGACGAGGAATAAGCGGTAAATCCAGCCGGCGGTTTTCGAGAGCGAGAGAAATCCCAGGCCGAAGGGTAAAATGCCCCAGTAACCCAGGATTAAATTACCGTAGCGGACGCCGAAAAGCCACCTAAACCAGGCGGGGCGAAGACGAATACCGAGGTTATTGTAGAGCCAGGCGCTGGCCGGAATCCCTTCCGGGAATTGTTTGATCCAGATCCGCCAGGCGGCCAGAGGAGTCAAGGCGATGATGCCAAAAAACAGAAGCCACCACGGGGAAATTTTCGTCTGCTGGCGATTGATCCACCACCAGTAGAGATAAGGCAAGCTGAAAAAGAGAGCGTAAGGTTTAACCAGGAGAGCCAGGGCAAGAAAAATGGCCGAGAGGATTAGGGTTGGACGACGGTTGGCCAGAAAAAGATAAAACGAGATGAGAAAGAGGGTGGTCATCAACGGTTCGGGGAGGACGACCCGGCTGTAATAAATTGAGAAAGGCAGGGCGGCAAAAAGAAAAGCGGCCAGAAGAGCGGGCAAACGACCGGAAAGTTTCCTGACGATAAGATAGAGAAAAACGAGGGAGACGAGTGAGGCCATGACGGAGGTCAGCCGACCGGCTTGATCGACCCCCAATGAAGGATTGGCGCGATAGACGACTAAATGGAGGAGATTGTAGAGTGGCCACTCAACCATCCGGTAGCCGTTGGGGTTGGGCCGGCCCGAAGGAATACTGCTGATATCCTGGTAGCGGGGAGTTAAAAGGTTAATCCCCTCCTGGATCATGACGCGGGTGACCGAAGCGGTATCCGCCTGACGCCAAGAATGCCAATCGGCGATGGGGTTATCAATTTTGTAAAGCCGCAAGACCAGGGCCAGAACTACTATTAACGTCAAAAACAATATTTCTATTTTCCTGTCATTGCGAATGAAGTGAAGCAATCTATATAGATTGCCACGCGGGTACGCTCGCAATGACGGGTGATTCTTCATGACTTGGTGCTCATGGCTAATCCGGTAAGGGCCCAGAACATGATGGCAATTTTACTGGCCTCAAAGACGTCGAGAAAGAAGGCGGAGATGAGAAAAACGGCATAGACGCCCAGAGCGCCGAGGGTAATGGCCTGGTCGAGGTCGCCTTTGGCCGAGCGATAGCCGGAGACCAGACCGCGAAACAGAGCGATAAGAATCGAAACAAAAGCGACAAAGCCGAGCAAACCAGTCTCCCCCAAAGCGCGGAGATACTCGTTGTCGGTCGCCAGGGAAATCGAAGAATAGCCGGTGCCGAGAAAGGGATTTTTATAAAGAGAACGCAGGGCCCGCGGCCATTCAACGTCAAAGCGGATACTGGTTGAGCGATCCTCCTGAATCGGGCGCAAAGCTTCATCACCCAGAACGCTTAAAAAGCCGGTCGATTCAGCGGCGTGAACGGGGGCAACTATTGCGGCTGATTGGAGCTGGGCCCGAAAAACGCGCCACAGATTGCCCAGGCGCAGCAGCAGACTGGGGCTGGTGAGGATGCTCGCCCCCACCAAAGCAGTCAAGAGAAGCGCCAATTTAAATTTCTGCCTCAGGGAACAAACCAAGGCGACGGAAAAGACGAGACCGAAAATGGCAATCCGGGAGCCAGCCTGGGTAAAGAGCCAAAGAAGAATAACGAAGCCGGCTAATAGGCCAAACCAGTGACGGCGTTTGAGTTTGAAGGTCAGCAGGGTAGCTAAATAAGCCAGAATCATAGCCAAATAGATGGCCAGGTCGTAGTGACCGGCGAAAGTACTGGAGAGTTGGACGCCGGGCTGGAGGGTAAGGGCGATACCCTTGGCAAACTCTTTGTTCATGGTCGAAATGACCGGGGCGGCGGCAAAAATTTGCGCCAGACCATAGAGAAAAACACCGATCGGGACCAGTAGAATGAGCTCGAAAAGGAGACGGCGCGAACCCCGGTTTTCCCGGCCGACGTAATAGACAAAAAAGAAAACCAGCAGGTATTCCAGGCGCCTGCCCCAATGAAAGATGGCCAGCAAGGGGTTGACGTTCTTGGTGATCAGAATTGCCGACAGGACCGAAAGGGCACCGACGGCCAGGTAGACGATGATCTGAAATCCGAGGGGGGGTAGTTTAATCTTCTTTGAAAGAATCAGGTGGACGGCCAGGACGATAGCGGTCACAGCAATGAGAAAGTCTTCGGCCCGGATGGCAACGGCGCTACCGGGCAAGAAAAACAAGGGGAATTTCGGATAGAGCGGGATAAAGACAAAGATGGCCGCGGTCAGATATTTAAGCAAGGAGGCGAAGAATCTGGCCATAGGCTTGTCGGGCGGTTGCATTGGCTTTGATTATCCCAAAAATGAC
>DATDRC010000037.1:0-3300 GCA_035291985.1 Patescibacteria group bacterium | reverse complement strand
TCTGATGTCGCCCCTAAACAATCCAAATTGAGCCGCTAGAGCGATCGCGCCGCCGAGTAGCAGTAAAACCAAAGCGCCGCCAATGGCCAATTTTTTGCTTATTTTTCGTTTTGGCTTTACTGGTTTTGCGTCTCCTTCTTCCTTTGGTTTCTCTTCAGCCGTCGGTGTCGGAGGAGCGATTGGTTCCAAAGTCGGCAAACCGGTCGCTACTTCCGTCAACGGTTCAGCTGGGGGAGTTGGCACTACCGGTATTTCTGGGACTACTGGTTCTGGAGTTGGGGTCGGGGGAGAGGCCGGGGTCGTCAGCTCGGGAATTGGCGGCAGAGGCGGCAACCCCACACCACCGGTTGGTTGGTTCCTTTGTGGCTGGTTAATATCGTTATTCATCTCTCGCTCACCCTTAGCTGTCTATAGCCGCTAATATTTTTCGTTCCCAAATAACGCCTGAAACAAACAGGCCTACACCCACTATAAATAAAGCATAGGTCGGCGTCAATAGGGTCGATTCCGAGGTATAATCAATATATGTCCACTCAAGATATTATCAAAAAAAAACCCTATCTGGCCTGGTATGTAAAAGACCCCGGTAGACTCACGGATGAATCTGTACTTGAACATGTATTAAACTATGGCAACTGGGACGACGTAAAGACGTATATCAAGATCAAGGGGTTGAGTAAGACCGCTCAAATTTTTGAGAACGGAGCACGTAAAAGTCGTACGAATTATCTTCCAGAGGTAGAGCGGTATTTTACGCGGTATTTTCAAAAATATGCATCTTGATGTTTTGAACGAAAACCAAAAACAATTACTACCACTTATTGCGACGTTTGCCCCGCAATTCGGATTGGTTGGCGGGACGGCGATTGCTCTATATCTTGGACATCGCCGGTCGATTGACTTTGATCTATTTACCCTGCATACGTTTGATATCCAACAAATCAAAACACAAATCCGCAAAACAGCAGAAATAGGACATACCTTCATTCAAGGAGAGGGTGAACTGACAGTTCTTGTTAACCAGGTTAAACTCACGTTTTACCATTTTCCCTATCCGATTGAGTTCACCGAGAATCTTCAAGGCACGATCAAATTGCCCAGTCTATTGACACTTGGAGCCATGAAAGCATTCGCCTTGGGGAAACGGGCAAAATGGAAAGATTATGTCGATTTATTTTTTCTCTTAAAACAGTTTCCCTTGACTGAAATTATCCTCAAAACAAATGAAATATTCGGGCCGGAATTTAACGAAAAACTTTTCAGGGTCCAACTTTCATATTTCAAGGATATTGATCATTCTGAGGATGTGTCGTATATGCCCGGACACGAAACCAATCAAGATAAAATAGAAAAATATTTAGACGAAGTAAGCCTCTAGTAGGAATCGACCAACAACCTGCGCCTCCAAACAACGCCTGCAACAAACAGGCCTACACCCACTATAAATAAAGCATACGTCGGCGTCAATATGCCTACGGTGGGCAAACCGCCACTGGTCGCTGTCGGCGTCGGCGTCAATGTCGGTGTCCCCGCGCCCGTTGCCGTCGGCGTCGCCGAAGGCGTGGCTGTAAAAGCAGGCAGACCCCCCGTCCCGGCGGCAACGATGACAAAGCCCCGGCTGAATTCTGCAGCAGCGTTATTCTCTTTAAACTGCAGTTTGATGGTATGACTGCCCAAAGACAGCTTTATCGGCGCTGACCAGGACCAGGCGCCGCTGGCCGCCACCGTTGCCGTTGCCGTCTGTCCACTGATATCCAGAATCAGTTTGATTGCTGTTCCGACCGGCCCGGTCCCCAAAAACTCCGGCGTTTGTGTCGCCAGACTTTCGCCTTCCGTCGCCGGATTAAGTAACTTCACCGAGAAGGTCGCCTCGGGTGACTGGCTCAAATCGGAAAGAGTCGCGAACCCGCCTCCGGCCGGCTCGCCGCCGGATAAATCGGAAATTAAAGGTGCCACTTCTCCGGTAGCGAAATTATGTGTTTTTCCCAAGGTAATTTCCGGTACTGGATTATCGGTCGCCGTATTGGTGATTGCCGTCGCTGTCCCCGAAGTACCCGCTTGAACAAAGATGGTGATTGTTTCCGTCGCCGGATCATAGGCGACAAAATTACCGCCGGCATTTCTGGCGTTTGACAGCGCTATTCTCCACGAGCCATCGGTATTGGTCAGCGTCGACAAGGTCTGCGCCCCCGTAATCTCGGCGTAGACCATCGCCCCACTCGCTCCCGTTCCCGCCGCCGTCACAATCTTGCCGCTAATGACATCCTCGGCCGGCGCCGCCGCTTGCAATGTGGTTCTGACCTGATATGGTCTCCCGCCGTCATTGTAGGTCTGCGACCCGGACCCGATTTCAAAATAATAGGTCTTATCGGCTGACAATCCGGTCACGTCCACATAGTGAGTTGTGTATTGGTTAGTTGTTCCCGAAATTTGGTCCCGCATGTCGCCTGCAGGCAGGGTTAGCCTCGTTGGGTTATCTGAATATTTTAGGAATCCGGTCACCGGCACATCGGAAGTCCAGCTGACTGTGTAACCGCCACTGCCAACGTTAGCTATCCTGACATTTTTTGGTTGGGCTGTCGGCCCGGCCTGGGTTGTCAGTCCTTGCCGCTGGCTCACCAGCAGTATCCCGGCAATCAGGCCACCAATCAATATCAGCAGGCCAAAAATCGTCGGAATTCTTTTGCTGAAAATATTGTTTTTCATTTTATAGTTGTCCCGACGCCGTCGCTACACTTCCGGCCGGGGTGCCGGACGGCCCGGCAGATATATTAAACACCAAGGCCGCGAAATCTGCTTCCCTGAATTTTCTTCTACCGGCTAAATTCTCCAAGGCCTCCTGGGCGATGACACCATCAAGGGGCACGATCGACTCCCTTTGTCTTTCGCTTATTTGGCTTCCGGTTAGAGCGGCGTAAACTTGATATGCCAACCACGCCCCGACAACCAACAGACTCATCATCCCTAAAAGTAAGATATAACTGCTCCGGGCCCTCCTTGTTTTCATGGTTCTTTCGCAAAAACATAATATCCCCTCGCTTTACCTACCACTTTGACATCAACTACAGCCTCTTTGCTGTCGCCGCTGAGAGTTTCTCTTTTTAGATCTATTTCACCAATGACCGCCACCCGATCCATTTTTTCCAGTGTCGCCAGAAAGTCAAAAATACGATTGGGGTCGCCCGACAGGTCAAAACTAATTTCAAAAGTCGCTATCTTTCCGTCAAACTCGGTTGTCGGCTGACCACTTCCTTTTTTGTCGGTCAAATTGATGTCCGTTCCCAAGAGCGGCACCGCCGA
>DATDRC010000036.1:0-2313 GCA_035291985.1 Patescibacteria group bacterium | reverse complement strand
GGGCTTGGACTTCAGATGATCGATCTTGTTCGGCTGGCATAGGCGTAATTTACCACAAATTCAACTATTGGTCAAACTATGGGGTACAAACCTATTCCAGGACGATCTCCTGGTCTTTGATGAGATCAACCGTGGTTGGCTTGCCGTCGAGGGTGATTGAATGTTTGACGCTGGTTAACCCCGGCTGTTTTTGAATGAGCAGGCGATAGGGAGAGAGGTTAAGGGCCGGCAGTTCATAGGTGAAGACCAATTTGCTGGAACTCTCCGGGCGCATGGTGAAGAAGGCGTCAAAGACGGTCTTGCCCAGATCCTCGAAGGTACTCTCCTTGACCTCGGAACCAACGACGCTGACTAATTTACTGCCCTTGGGCACATAGAGGCGGACGTAATCGCGGTAAACGCCATTAAGACAAAGTTGGCCGGCCTCGAGATTGCAGTTACTCCCCTTCCTCGGATTGGTGTAGGTGATGGTCACTTTTTTCGTCACCAAAGCACCCGAGGTGGTGATCTCCTGTTCAACTTCGCGCTTGATGAAGAGGTCAGACTTGGCACCGCCGAAGTTGCTGTCGTTGACGTGCAGATAGTCATAAGCGTAGTCCTTGATCCGGCCGGCGGCGTTGAAGCTTTCGGCCGCTTTTTGGTTGGCCTCTTCAAAGAAATAAAAGAGGACATGCTTCTGGTTGATGGCTTCGAGGACGATGTTGAGAAACTTCGGCCACTTGGCTTTGGGGCTACCCATGGCGTTAGCTAAAATCGAGTGCATCAAGGGACCGAGGACGGCCTTCCTGTCGACGCGGACACCGGGGACCGGCTTACTGATGATATCTTCGAGAACATAAACGACCTGGGGGCAGTCACAGCGGGGGTCATTGTTAGCCGAAAAATTGCCCCAGCCGCCAACGCCGATCGGACCTAATTCCTTTAAAAGGGCGACTGGTAAATAGGTATCGAGGGCAATGATGCCGTCAATGGTGGGCAGACCGAGGTCGCGGACATACTTGGAAAAAGTTTCCATGGAAACTTTGTAGTCCGGAGAAAAGTTCATGTTGCGCAGGTACCAGCGATTTTCATTGAGGTACTTTTTGATCGGATCAGGTGGGGTGATGTTTTTGTTAAACCGGGCGTCGAGATCGTAGATATTGAATGAATTGAGAGGAGTAATTTTGCCCTTGGTCATCTTCAGGTAGGCATAGGCGGTTAAAAAGCCGCCGGTGGGCCTTAGCTCCCCGTCGTTTTGGAAAAGCAGCATGTAGGTTTTTTCATTGGGATCGCCGAGGAGGGTGGGCAGCAAGTCAATTAGCGGCTTGGCCTGGGAGATGATGACCGAAAAACTAGCGACGCTGTCCTGAACGCCGACGATTTTGGCCTGGACGGCGCGGCCCAGGAACATTTCCGGGTAGCGGTTGGGGTTGATCTGGCTCAGTTCACTTTTGATCTTGTCAACGTCGCCGGAAATGGACTCAAGTTGGGGCGAAATCTTACCCAGGGTATTAACCAGGAAAACAATCCGGTCCTCGATTGACTGGACGGCGGTTAGATTTTTGGCCTCGGTCTTGAAACCGATCAGGTCGGAGTAAGGCTCGATGGCGAGGATCAGTTTATCGAGGGCGTCGATACCGGCGGAAGCGGCGGTTAGGCCATGGCTACCGTCATTGACGTAGGCGCCCAAGAAGGGAATCGCGGTCAGAAACTTGGCCTGGTTATATTTAGTCTGAATTTCGGTCAAATTGCCGCGCAGTTTGGCCGACGCCTCCTTGGCTTTGATTAAATCCTGGCCCTGAAAGGCAGTGACGATGTCATTGCCGCTACCAGCGGCGGCGGTAAGTAGGGGTTGGAGCGATTTA
Source organism: Patescibacteria group bacterium (assembly GCA_035291985.1). GTDB lineage: Bacteria > Patescibacteriota > Microgenomatia > UBA1400 > MFAQ01 > 2-01-FULL-50-23. The sequence continues at coordinate 469 of DATDRC010000036.1, read as the reverse complement.
GCAAAAGTATAGGCATAAAGGCCGGCCGCACCAAGAAGAAGAACGATGGCCAAGGTAGCGAAAAAAAACCACTTAAGCCAGCCAAGCCTTGGTTTCTTTGAATTCCACCTCGGGGGAGTCGCCTCCGGCGCCACCACCCGAGGAGTAATTTGCGGCGATTGTTTCTGGCCATTGATTGCCTGAAGGCCGATTTTTTTGAGTGTCATAGTTCTACCATTTACTGATCATCGCCAGTGGTGTTTTTAGGGCGATATAAAAATCATACACTAAGGAGCGGCGGCGGGCATAGTCGGCGTCGAGAGCAACGCGCTTGTCCCAGGGGATGACGTTTCGGCCCGAAACCTGCCAGGGTCCGGTCAGGCCGGGTTTGGCGTTCAGGCTTTCCTTAATAAGAGGAATGATTTTTTGACCATAGCGTTTGACGGCATCATCGATTTCCGGTTTGACATAGGCCCGCGGACCAACCAAA
>DATDRC010000035.1:0-3304 GCA_035291985.1 Patescibacteria group bacterium | reverse complement strand
TTGCCGGTAGACAAGTCACTCCCGCAATCGGTTCGGAGTTCTATTACAATGACGGTTTTATCAATAGCCGGAGCCTCTGTATTGCCCTTTCCCAAAGCGGGGAGACCCTCGATACTCTCCAATCGGTCAAGTTCGCCAAAGACCGCGGCGCCCAGGCTGTCAGTCTGGTCAACGTTAAGGGTAGTTCTCTGGATCGTCTCTCCGACGAAACGATCCTTTTGGAAGCTGGACCGGAGAAGGCGGTTGCGAGCACCAAAGCGTTCCTGGCGAAGGTCGCCATCCTGCTTCTCACCGCTCATGCCCTCAATCGGAAGACCCCCCGCGGGGTAATCGAGGTAAAACAGGCCACCCGGGCGATCAGGCGGATCCTTGACCTCAAATACCAAAAATATATCAAAAAACTGGCCGTAAAACTCAAACACAGCCACTCGATGTTTATCTTGGGTCGGGGAGTCAGTTACCCGGCCGCCCTCGAAGCCGCCCTGAAAATCAAAGAAGTCAGCTACATTCACGCCGAAGGCTTCGCGGCAGGGGAATTAAAACACGGCGTCATCGCCCTGGTGAATCAAAACACTCCTTGTTTGGTTTTTGCCCCCAATGATGAGACGTATAGTGATATCATCTCCGGCGCGATGGAGGTAAAAGCCAGAGGCGGCATCATCATCGGCGTTTCGTTCAAACCAAATCCAATGTTTGATTATTACCTGCCCGTTTCCGACTCCGGCAGTGGCACGATTCTCCCCAATGTGGTGGTCGCCCAGTGCCTCGCCTATTACCTCGCCGTCGCCCGCGGTCTTGATCCCGATATGCCGCGCAACTTAGCCAAATCCGTCACCGTCAAGTAAAATATAGCGGTACGCCAGGGTAGCTCAGCTGGTAGAGCGGCGGTATCGTAAACCGCAGGCAGTGGGTTCGAGTCCCACCCCTGGCTCCGAATTAACGAGGCAGAACCAGTTCAACTCCGGTAAAGAGCCAACTCGGATTTTTGCCGATCTTCGCCTTATTGGCATTGTAGATCGCGGTCCACTTGTAGCCATCGCCATAAGCGCGAACAGCAATCGACCAGAGATAGTCGCCTTTGACAGTGGTGTATTTCCCTCCCTCGATTGAAATCTTCGCCGTTTGGGTCTTGGTCTCGATCTTCTTTGCGGTTTCCGCCTTTATCACGGTGGCTTTCTTTGCTACTACCTTTGGAATGACCAGCTCCTGACCTACCTCGATCGCGCTGGCGTTTGCCAGTTTGCTGGCTTTGGCGATATCGACATAGTTATAGCCGGAGTTATAGAACCGCTCACTAATGTGCCAAAGATCATCACCCTTGACGACCTTATAGGTAGTCGGTAATTCTTTTGCCAAAACCTCTTCCTCGCCCAAATTAACCGCCGCTTGGTCGGAAATTTGACCACTTTTATTGAATGTTTTGAAATAGTTAAAAATCATCGCCGCCATGACCACGACGACCACACCTCCCATAATCGTGCTGATCAAATTCTCGTTGATCTTCAGGCTTTTTAACAGGCTTTTTAACTGTTTCTCCATATTTTTAATTACGGGTTAATAGTACCCACATCTTATAGACAAAAAATATAGTAGTCAAGACCCCGATTCGATTTTCACAAAAGACAAATTCAGATATTTGGCCAAAAGCGCGCGTAAGTCTGGTAAATTGAAACAAACACCGACAACAATGCCGCTCTCCAATCTACTTCCTTTTATCAAACCGATTATCTTTCCCTGGTAGATAATCGGGCTGCCGCTGGTTCCACCCTCGAAGAGAGCAATGTCGGACACAGCATCCGGAACAAACAGGCTCAAAAGTGTCGGTTCGTAAAAAGGTTTCAGACTACCGCCAATCCTGATTAGTTTTCCTGGTTCGCCTACCATTGAAGTGACGCAATAACAGCCCGCCAGAGTTAATTCGTCGACATATCCCAACCGCGGTCCCCTGACGGCTGGATCCTTCCTGACAGCAATATCGATTTCTTGGTTGTCATATCTCGGATAGAACTCAAAGCCCGGTAACTCCCCTATCCGAAAATCCACCACGTGCCGGGCAGTCAGGAGCATTCCATCGGCCCCAAAAATAATACCTGACAAACGACGATCTCCATCTTCATATCGACAGATTTCAACTCCATACGATGATCCAAATGACCTCAGTCTCTCCGGCATCCAGGGAATGATAATTTAATCGGACTCTAAATTCAAACTCCACCCTCCTGCGGGGCTGACGGGACTCGAACCCGCGACCTTCTCCGTGACAGGGAGACGCGCTAACCAACTGCGCTACAGCCCCAAACTTGTTCGTCTTCTTAGGTACTTTCTACCAAACCCAGTCTTTAGTTGTTTTTCTCTCGCAATAGCATTTTTCCGTGAGAGACAAGCCTCGAAATATATTAATTTCCAAGGTCTTCCGGATTTGGTAGAAAATACCTTACCGAGGTTGTGTTTATTCACACGCACATTCAAGTCATTGGTCCAACCAATATAGATCGAACCTTCCTTTTGACTAAGTAACACGTATGTGTAAAAGTACTTTGGCATATAGCTTTGCGCTACCCGCCTGCAGAAGCTATCGCTTCAGCGATTGCGGGCAGGCAGCCCCAGATTAGCATCTTGTGCTTGCATATTATATAATAGCCCTTGCTTGAGAGGGGATTCTGATTTCCAGTAGAACCGCACGAGCCTGGTTAGATCATCTTAACCGTTTATATAAGTTCGAAGCCAAGTGATGATACTTGGGACGTGAAAGGAGCCTATCATGGCTATGCGTTTATACGTAGGGAATTTACCCTACACTGTTAATCAGACTAAACTGGAGGAAATGTTCTCCCCGTTTGGTACTATCGTCAGTGCTTCCGTCATCTCTGACAAGTTTTCAGGGCGAAGCAAGGGTTTCGGCTTTGTCGAATTCGACAATGACGACGCCGCCAAAGAGGCGATTGCCAAACTCGACGGTACCGACATCGAAGGTCGCCCACTTCGTGTCAACGAGGCCAAACCCCGTGAGGAAAACTCAGCCCCCCGTAGTGGTGGGTTCGGCGGTGGTAGCCGAGGTGGTTTCGGTGGAGGTGGAGGTCGCGGTGGTTTCAGCCGTGGACGCTAAGAAACAATAGTTTATTAACTACCGATAATCCCCCTTTATGGGGGATTTTTGGTAGTTTGGAGATATCGTTTACAATTGGTTCAGATGATCACCAATGCGGATATCGCCAAACTGCTCCGTCGCGTCGAAGCGGTTTACGAGGTCAGGGACAAAGATTTCTTTCGTAGTCACGCCTATGAGAACGCGGCCAATGCCGTT
>DATDRC010000034.1:0-20584 GCA_035291985.1 Patescibacteria group bacterium | reverse complement strand
TGAATAATAAATTTTTTTGGTCGGGGTTACTTTTCGCGCTGGCCTTTTTGTTTAAGGTGCCGGTGGCGGTTGAGTTTTTCGGGATAAGCCTCTTTTTGATTTTTTTCCAGAAGATCGTGGATGGCAGGTTGTGGCTGCTCTTAGCCGGTTTTGGCTTACCGATAGTTATCAGCCTGATTTATTTCAGCGCTGTGGGAGTAGGAGATATTTATGTCCGATCAGCCCTCTTGCAAAACATAGCCTATCTGTCTTCGTGGGGAGGAAGTTCAAGTTCGTTATTATCAGGAGGTCTATCGACTAGAGCCTTGGTTCTATTTTTGTCACTTGGAGCGATATGGCTATTCCGAAATAAACTCGGTGAAAGATTCGGTTTAGTATCGGTCTGGTTTGTCACGGCACTGTTCGGGTCATTGTTATCGGGTCGGCCTTATCCGCATTATTTACTGGAAATCGTGGGGCCGGCAGCGCTGCTGGCGGCTCTGTTCCTGACGCAAATTTCGGTTTATAGCGGTGTTTTTACACTGGGTTTGACGCTCTTGGTGGTTGGGGCAGTGGTGAGATATAACTTTTGGTATTACCGGAGTCTACCTTATTATCAAAACTTCCTGGGATATATTCTGGGCTGGAAAACGCGGGAAGAGTATGGCGGCTTCTGGGGAGACGAAATTTCGACCAACAACGAAGTGGCCAGCTATATTCGTAAAGTTACCAATAACGGTGACAAAATTTTTATCTGGGGAACACGACCAGCCATTTATGTACTGGCAAAGCGCTTGCCCGTGGGGAAATATACCGTTGCTTATCATATTCTGGATTTTTCGGCCAAGGAAGAAATTGCGAATCAGTTGATCAAGGCGCAACCGAAAATAATCGGGGTGGTTGCAAATGAAGTTGAATTTAGTCAACTGTCCGGAATATTGACCGCAAATTATGTCCTGGTAAAAGTGGTTGATGGCGTGGAAATTTACCTTAGATTAAATAAGACCTGATAAAATGTCCGGATGAGACACTGGCTAGTTTGGTTAGCGGAGATCCTGTTGATTTTCGCCGGGGTGTTTTTGCTGCTATTTTGGAACCGTTTACCGCCGGAAGTACCCTGGCTGTATAGCTTGCCTTGGGGGGCTCCACAACTGATTCCTAAAATCTGGTTTGCTTTGACCCTACCGCTGGCGATGATCGCCGGCTTAGTTAATCTGGTTATTTCCAAACAGATTTACCGACAGGATATGGTGGTGGCGGTAGTGATTGAAGGGGCGGCACTCCTGCTGACAGTGATGTATTTAGCCGCTTTTTTTCGGGTAGTGTCGATCATAACGTAGATGGAAAAATTAAATTTAGCTATCTTCCCTTTCGTTTTGGCGTTGATTATTTCCGTAATTGTGACGCCGCTGACCATTTTCATTTTTCGGAGGCTGGGCTTGGTCATTGATCCGGCCAAGGTACCTCATCCGGCTCATATTCACAAAAGGCCGGTGCCCAAGGGAGGAGGAATTCCGATATTTTTAGCGGTGCTGGTGACGGCCTTGGTTTTTTTGAAGTTGGACAAACATTTGACCGGGATCCTTATGGCGATGGGGTTGACCTTGGTGATTGGGTTGATCGACGACATCCGCGGGATGAGTCCCAAGGCGCGGTTGTTTTTTAATTTTGTGGCGGCGGGGATAGTGGTGGCGGCGGGGATAGGCATCGCTTATGTCACCAATCCTTTTGGGGCGGGGGTGATTGACCTTTCCCACCCCAGGCTTTCTTTCTATCTTCTCGGTCGATTGCATGAGATCTGGCTCTGGCCCGACTTGTTTGCTTTGTTGTGGATACCGACCTTAATGAACGCGATCAACTGGTCGAGCGGTGTGGACGGCCAGGCGAGCGGGATGATCGCCATTGCCGCTTTTGTCATCGGTTTACTTTCATTTTCCTATTCGGCCGATATTACCCAGTGGCCGGTGGCGATACTTGCCTTTGGCTTAGCCGGCGCCTTTGCCGGTTTGACCATTTTTCATTTTTATCCGCAAAAAATTATGCCGGGCTACTCGGCCACCACCTTGGCCGGCTTACTTTTGGCAGTGCTGTCAATCTTGTCGACGACGAAGGTGGGAACAGCAATGATGGTTTTGGCGATTCCACTGGTGGACGCCGGCTATGTTGTCAGCAGAAGAATTTTCTCCGGCAAGTCGCCCCTTGCCGGAGACAGGGGCCATTTACACCATAAGCTGCTGGAGGCGGGGTGGGGCAAAAGAAGAGTGGCTCTCTTTTATTGGGTGGTGACCGCATTTTTTGGCTTCTTAGCGCTCAATTTGAATGCAAAAATGAAAATATTTGCTATAGTAGGGTTAGCTGTGGCATTGGCCGGGCTATTACTATGGATATACTTTGGGCGATCGCGAAGACAATTCGACCAAGACAATGGCTAAAAAACATTGCTTTGTTCGCGCCGATTACTTTCTCGGGTTTGCTGTTTAATGACGGCCTTTTTCTGATCGTTGCCCAGGCGGTAGTGGTTTTTACCATCCTGGCAAGTAGCGTCTATATTTTTAATGATCTATTAGATTACAAAGCTGACCGCCTGCACCCGTTTAAGAAAAAGCGGCCGATCGCTTCGGGAGAACTGCCGGTGCCAATGGCCATCTTGGCGCTGATTACCGGATTGACCGTCGGTTTGTACTGGGCAACAAAGATTAACGTCTTCTTCTTCTGGGCTTGTTTGACCTACATCGTCATCCAGGCGGCTTACACTTTGTGGCTGAAGCGCATTCCCATCATCGACGTGATTACAATCGCGAGCGGCTATATTCTGCGGGTCTATGCCGGAGGCTTGGCAGTTGGTGCCCACATGGATGTCTGGTTTTTATTGACGGTGGTGTCCGCCTCCTTGTTTTTGGCGGTAGGCAAGAGAAGAAGCGAGCTGACACTGCTAAAGGCTTCGGCCACCGGGCAGGTGCGGGCAACGCTAAAGCACTATACCGAGTCACTTTTGGACATTTACACGGCGATGTTTTCAACGGCGACCTGGCTGACTTACGCCCTGTTTTCTTTTAATCACCCGCCAATCATTCCAAAGGGCCGGGTCCTGACCTTGATGGCCGACCTGCCCCTAACCCTGGTCTCGGCCAAGCTAATGATGATCACCACCCCCTTTGTCATTTACGGGGTGATGCGCTATCTATTGTTAATTTATGAGCGAAATGAGGGGGAGAGCCCGGAGAGAATAATTTTATCTGACAAGCCGATCATGATTACGGCGATGATTTGGGGGGCTTTGGTAATCGGGCTGATTTACTATATCGGCGCCAATTGAGATTGAATTGTCCCGACGGAATAGTCGGGATTTCGTCATTGACTCAACTTCGCGTAGGTGGCGCTGACGTAACCCTTTAAGCCTTTCTGGTACTCGATCTGGTACCACGAGCCCGAGGTGCTGACATAGGGAAACTTGTCGCCGGTGTTGACGATGGCAATGATATTGTTGCCAATTACATTTTCTGAACGAACCTTGAGGTGGTTATTATCGGGAGTTGGTAAAATCTCAACATAGGGTTTAAGAACGGCGGCGTCGGTTGCTTGTTTGGGCAGAGGGGTGATTTCGACTCTACCGGGCGTAGGGGTGGCCGAAGGAGTGGCGTTTGGGGTAGGGGTGGGGACGATGGTTTGGGCACCGAGCTGGACATTGATGACCAGGCGGTTGCCGGCCCGAACTGAAGCCTTGATGACCTGATCTTGATAACCGGGGGAGGTGAGAGTGAAAGTATGACCGCCGGCGGCGATGGAGTCGCTCTTGAAAGGAGTAAAACCAACCGGGGCACCGTCAACCATAACTGAAACAGTATCGGGGAAACTGACCAGGTTGACTTCGGTGGCGGTTTTATTGGCCAGAACTTCGAAGGTGAGAGTATAGCCGAATGACTTTGCCGGATCGGCGGCGAGTTGGCGATCAATGACGGTCAGAGCGCCGGCATTAAGGGTGATTTTACCTTCCCAAGCGGAAAGAGTCTGGTCGGAAGCGGCGACTTTTAAAGTATAAGTGCCGGGCTTGAGGCCTTCCTGATAGACGGGCGTTTGGCCGAGAGATTTGTTGTCAAGAAAGATATTGGCCTGGGGATTGGCGGTCACCTGGATACCGGCTTTTTTGCCGCCGAAAAAGGAACAACCGCCGAGGAGAAGTGACGTGAAGAGAATTAATATAAGTCGAGTGGGCTTCATAAAGTAGGTTCAGTATACCAGATAGATGGTAAAATATGAGAGTCATTCTGGCCGGATGTCGAAGTGGTAACGAAGCGGTCTGCAAAACCGCCATGCGCGGGTTCGATTCCCGCTCCGGCCTCCTTTAAATTAGTTCGCTGACTTTGATGATTTGTTCGACGAGGCGGTGGCTGTAGCCTATTTCGTTGTCGTACCAGGCCATGACTTTAACGAGGTCACCATCAATGACGCGGGTGAGGCCGAGATCGACGATCGAGGACTCCGGGCGGCCGATGATGTCCGAGGACACCAGTGGTTCGTTGGTGACGGCCAGAATACCTTGGTAGGGTGGGGTGCGGGCGGCGTCAATGAACATCTCGTTTACCTCTTCGACCGAGGTGGAACGGGCAGTGACAAAGGTAAAGTCGGAAATGGAACCGGTAATGACGGGGACGCGCAGGGCGAGGCCGTCAAACAAACCTTTGAGTTCGGGGACCGCTTCGGTGGCGGCAATAGCGGCGCCGGTAGAAGTGGGGACGATGTTGGCGGCGGCGGCACGAGCGCGGCGGAGATCGCGATGAGAATTGTCCTGAAGATTCTGGTCGTCGGTGTAGCCGTGGACGGTCATAAGCATGGCTTTTTTGACGCCGATTTTGGCGTGCATGATAGCGGCGACCGGGGCGACGCTGTTGGTGGTGCAACTGGCATTAGAGAGAATGGTAATCGCATTGGCGTGCTCTTTGAGGACGTCTTCGTTCACCCCCAAAACAACGGTGGGGATGCCATCGCCCCTGACAGGAGCTGAAATGACGACGTGCTTGGCGCCGGCGGTCAGATGCTGGCTAGCCGATTCCCGGCTGGTAAAGATGCCGGTACACTCGGCTACGACATCGACCTGATATTGGCCCCAGGGGATTTTGGCGGGGTCCTTTTGGGCGAGAACAGGGATTTTGTGCTCGGCAGTGGCGGTTTTTATCTTCAGATAGCCGATGAGGGGGTCAGTATCGGTAACTTCCTTGGAGGTCTTGAGGTCTTCGGCCTCGATTTGATAAGGAAGACGGCCGTAGGCGGTATCGTATTTGAGCAGGTGGGCCCAGCCGGAGGCCGGCAGGGAACCGGACGTATTGATCGCCGCGAGACTGATCTCACGGTCATGTCTTTCCAGCCAGACCCGAGCGGCAGAGCGGCCGATGCGGCCAAAGCCATTGATGGCAAAAGTGGGCATTAATCTATCTTACAACGTCGGGCAAGAATATAATCGCGCCATGATCGAAAGCTATGCCTTGCAATTTTTGAAGAAGGGAAGGGAAGATTGGGACGTGCCACACACCAGGGCTGTTGTTTTTTATGCAGAGAGATTGGCCAATGACGCTAATTTAGATATTCTGGTCCTGGTCACAGCCGCGTGGTTACATGATGTGGGATATTTTGGGTTGTTTGGGGACGGAGATTCAAGTCAACTTACTCAAGTTGAAGATAAAAAGGCGCTTCATATGGAAATTGGAGCAAAGATAGCCAGAAAATTTTTGGAGTTACCAGAAATGGAAGGAAAATATACAGCTGATCAAGTTGAACAAATAGTTCATTTAGTGGGCATTCACGATAGCCTCGAAAGATTGACCCAAACTGATGAATTGATATTGATGGAAGCCGATACCTTGGGCGCTATTGATCTTGCGAAAGTAATTCCAACCTTTAACAAGACGGATGGTCTGAAATACATTGAAAGTCTAAAAAGAAGAAGAATGCCTTTGTTTACTTCTGAATTGGGGAAGGAATATTTGGAGCAACTTTTACCTAAGTTCGAAACATATTTCAGAGAAATGGTTGTTTCTTGATGACTTCTAGCAGGGGATGAGTGCCGGTAGCCAAGAACTCAAGCATGGCACCACCGCCGGTACTGACAAAATCGAAATCGGTATAGGAGAAACCGAGAGCGGGGATGGCGGCTAAGGTATCGCCGCCGCCGATGATGACCCGGGCGGGAGAGAGTTTGGCCGCTTCTAAAATAGCTTTGGTGCCGGCCGCATGTTGGCCGTCCTCAAATCGACCAAGTGGCCCGCTGATGACGACGCTTTTGGCATTTTTTATTTTTTCTGAAAAGAGAGTAATTGAAGTAGGATCGATATCAAGGCCATCAGGGGTGAGGCTGGCGGGTATGACTTTGGGGTGAGGCTGGACAAGACTGGCGAGTTTGCCCCCTACCAAAATCTCATCAAATGGCATTCGACCTAGCTCACCACTTAGCTTACCCACAAGGTTGTCCACATATTTGACTTTATCTTCTTTGACGCCTGAGATGACCAAAAGGCTGGGTGAGAGGCGATTTTTTAAGATATTACCTAACTCCTCTACCTCCACACCGAACCTAAGTCCTGGGTAAGTGGGGATAATTTCGGGTATTATTCGTAAGGAGACGGCCTCATTGTAAGCCGCAAAGGCCTCATAGATGTAAATATCGCTGCCGGCCGACAATTGTTTGGCAAATTCCCTATCGTTAGTTAATTCACCGAGGTGAAATCGAAGGTTGTCAAACATCGCTACTGGAGACTGTCCCCTCACCCACTCCCCTGGAGAAAAACCCGAAGAGATAAAGAAAATAGGCTGATTTAGGGCTCTTTCCAGCCACTCTCGCACCGGTTTGAGGCCAAAAGCCGGATCGAAGCCGTTCGGGCGGCCCAGGTGGCCGATGATGAGGGTGCTTTGGGCATTGGTGAGGCACAGCTTGAGCGTAGGGAGCAGAGCCTGTAAACGGAAGTCGTTGGCCACCCTTCCACCCTCGAGCGGGACGTCTAGATCGGCCCGAAGCAAAATGTTTTTGCCCTTGATGAGGCTAGGTTTGAGCATAATTTGATCTTAGCACGAGGACTTCTGAAGAGGGCACCCGGACTTGACTTTTAGGAGGTAAAATGCTATTATTTACGCGGTCTGTCAGGCTAATCGCTATTAACCTGGGCAGACTTTTTTATTAGGCTGACTTCCAACTTAGAGAGCTTACCGTAGCCGGTTTTCTTTAAGTCAAGACAGCCTAAACAATCTCACGGGGATACCCGTGATTATGAACATAAGTTTATGGCTGCCCAAGACCAGGTTAGCTAACCCGGTCTCTAAACTACTTCGTCCCCTTTTTGAGGCCAAAAAAGCCAAGGCGGCTTTCGGAGGCTTTCTTTCTGCGGCCAGTTTTGTTTTGGCCGTCGGTGTTTATCCTTTCATGGGCCAATCTCCCGTTTCGGCCCTGGAGCCGGTGATGGTGCCGGTCGAGATTGAGACAACGGTTGCCGGACCGGCCAAACTACTGCCCAACATGAAGACTATTTCCCAGGGCTTTTGGTCGGCCCATCCCGGTATCGATATTACGGCCCCGAAGGGTTCCCCTATCTATCCGATCAGGTCGGGTAAGGTGAAGGAAATCTCTATTTCTCGCTACAATTATGGTAGAAGTGTCACTATTGACCACGGCGACGGAACGACCTCGCTTTATGCCCACATGGGCAAGATTTATGTCGATGAGGGCGATGAGGTGACTGAGACGGAACCCTTAGGAGAAGTGGGTATGAGTGGTAGAACCAGCGGACCCCATCTTCACCTGGAGGTCAGAAAGGATGGCGTGGCCCAAAATCCGATCAAGTATCTGCGAACAACGCTAGCGAGCAAATAAGAGGCTGGCGGCGGCAACAAGAATCACGCCAAAGGCAAGCCAAACGAAAATTTTTGAGACCTTTCCGCTGGCATAGTTGCCCATGATTTTTTTGCTAGCGGCGATTTTGGCAATAATGAAAAGGAGTGGGATACAAACGATGCCGTTTATAACGGCGGCATAAACCAACGCTTTGATGGGATTAATACCGATAAAGTTAAGAGAAAGTCCAATGAGAGTGGCAGTAATAATGATGGCATAAAAACCAGGGGCTTCCTTTAGTTTTTTGTCGAGGCCATGTCGCCAACCGAGGGCTTCAGACAAGGCGTAGGCAGCAGAGCCGGCGAGAACCGGGACGGCGAGCAGGCCGAGTCCGATGATACCAACGGCAAAGATGAATTTGGCAATGAAACCGGCGTTTGGGAAACTGCTCACCAGAGGCTCAAGGGCGGCCGCAGCATCGGCGGCGGAGCGGATATCCAAGATACCTTTTCCATTAAGAACCGTGGCGGTGGTGACGATGATGGACCAAGTGGCGACCTGACTGGCGATCATGCCGATAAGATTGTCGAGGCGGAGTCGCTTCATAAAATGATGATTCATCAAGACGGTGCCATCTTTATGAATTAGACGTTCCTCCCTCGCCTCTTCGATTTCCTCGGAGGCTTGCCAGAAGAACATGTAGGGAGAAATTGTTGTACCGACGACGCCGGTGATGATAAAAAGAAAAGCCAGATTAAATTCAATGTGGGGCAAGAAGGTCGCCTTCACTATTTGTATCCAAGGTTGGCGGACGATAAAAAGAGTTAAAGGATAAGCCAACAGGGAGAGACTAAGCCACTTGAGGATGCGGGCGTAGGGCCGGTAGCTGGTGTAGATCTCCAGGAACAGGATGGCGGCAGAAAAAAAGATGATAAGGAGAGTAAAAGGAATCGGAACGAGAAGATTCGCGGCGGCGGCCATGGCGCCAAGGTCAACTCCAAGGTTGATAATGTTGGCAACGAGAATCAGACCGATGACGATAAAAAGGACGCGTTTGCCGAAATGCTCTTTGACAACAGCGGCGATACCCTTCCCCTTTACCGCGCCTATCCGAGCCGAAGCTTCTTGGACCGCGACCATGAGGGGCAGGAGAAAAATGACGGTCCAGAGTTGGCCATAGCCGAACTGAGCGCCAGACTGAGAGTAGGTGGCAATGCCGGAAGGATCGTCATCGGCGGCGCCGGTGATGATGCCGGGGCCGAGGCTACTACCGGTCTTTTTTATTCTAGTAAGAAAGGAGAACACCGTTTTATTTTATACGAATGATGAAGAAAGTTGTTGACAAGGATGTTATTTTTTTGATTGACCTATCAATTCTTTGTTTTCTGTTGATAACTGCCTTTTTTTGTTGAAAAGTACTTAAGTCAATAAACGCTGTTCAAGGAAATTATTGTTTTCGATGTTTTCTGTTGTGGTTTATGAATACCCAGATAATAGTGAGGATGGCGCCTATCCAATAATGGGCGATTAGACCAGAAGTTATGTTTTTTGAATTGAGAAATATTACATACAGGAGAAAGGCTCCTGGCACCCCGGCTAGGACATTGACTTTTACAAAATCACGTAATGATATCCCTGATAGTCCGGCGATATAGGAAATATAATCAAACATGCCACTTTGAAATATTTTGAGGGCAACCAAGGCGGGAATACCGGCATCACTAGATAGATGATCGAATTTCAGTAATATTTGTTGGTCTACTACTCTTTCGACGAAACGTCTGCCGAATTTTTTTGCCAATATAAAGTTTACTACATAGCATGGGGTAACGACAAAATAGTACAAAAATATAGCTTTTGGTCCAATGACGGCAATCAGTGCGAGTAAAAACGCCATCCCGTTGAGTGGCGGGAAAATAATGGCCACACTTTGAAGAACTATATAGACAAATATTGCGAACGGGCCATATTCAGAGAACCACTTGGTGGTTTCACTTTGATTGCTTTGAAAATATATCTGTAGGTAGTAAGAGAAAATTACAGTAATTACGACGGGGAGCGCAATTGGCAAACATTTTTTGAGACGTTCCTTCATACAAGGTTATTGATTGGGATTGAGGGAGATGATCTGGTAGGCTCCCCCATTGAAGGTGAAGGTGAAGCCGATTTTTTGATTTAGAAATGACTTTGCCAATGGTGACTCGACCGAAAGAAGAAAAACGCCACTAACCGACTGCCCACCTAGACCTTCGGGGACGAGAAGAAAGTTTTTGGTTCCCAGGGGAGTGCGCAAGGTAATGAGAGTGTTGACAGTGGCAACGCCCGCGAAGGGCGGCATTTTGGCAAGCTCCGCTTCCAGAAGGTGCAGTTTCTTTTTGGCATCACTCAAAGAATCCATGAGTTGCTCGGCATTCTGGCGGGTTTTGTCTGAGTGACTCTCGGTCGGGGTAGCGGCATGGTCGCGGGTAAATTTCGCTTCAGCCAGTTGGCGGTCGAGCAGATCATTTTTTTCTTGGAGAACGAAGTGAAGGTCAATCATGGAATTGGAGACCTTCGGGAAGCATGATGTTGAGATGCTTGAAGATCGGTCGCCAGTAACCCTCGGGTGTTTCGTCTCGGTAGCCAGCGTCAAAGAGACGGTCCTGGAGATGTTCCCGACCAAAACCAAGTTCATGCATGAAAATAGCCAGTGAGGCGACGGCTCTAATGGGTTCACTGGGGGGGGTGGCGGTAATGATAATGACATCGAGAGCGCATAGAGTGTATTCGGCGACATCAAGCTCGTATTTTTTCGAATAATTGATGATGTCGATGATCTGGCGAGAAAGTACATGTCCCTCGTAAGTAGAAGGGCCGACGAGACAAGATTCCCGTCCGACCGGGATCCAGCCCTCATCCTTTGCCGGCCCCCGACCGCCCAAACGGGTGAGATCGACAGACTCGCCAAACGAAGTGTTTTTTAGGACCCCTTCCTTAAGATAGCAAAACCAAAAGCTGACACTGGTATAGCGTTCCTCCAAGTAGTTCGGGCCATATTTTTGATTCTCGATGAGGCTGACGGGTACCGGGCAAGAGGTGGTAGCGGCGGCGAAAAGAACGTGGACAAGTTGGCGATCATCTTCCGATAATTTGGCGAGATCTTCTCCGAATTGCTCGGGGACAGTGGTTGTCCCACTCCCCCATAAATTTTTCCTGGCATATTCGACAAGAGGATGAGCGAGAGCTTCTTTTATATTCATGGTTCGTATTTTACTCCAAAACTGAGCTCTATGGTAATAGGTAATGAGGCTTGACAAATCTAATGTAAACTGGTAAGTTTAATGCATGACATATTTGGTAACTATTACGTCTCAAGGGCAGATTAGTATCCCCGCTCCGTTTAGACGCAGTCTGGGACTCAATAAATCGAGAAGGGCGGTAGTTAGTTTGGTTGGAGGCAAGGTCGTCGTGGAGCCAGTAGGTGACTTTATGAAATTGAGAGGCATTTTTAAGTCCAACAGGAGATATACTGTCGAGGAAGAGGAAAGAGCGATCGAGGAAGGAATTGTCGCCGACCATCGATGAAAACAATAAGTCTAGATACCAACATAATCCTAAGGCATCTACTAGATGACGTTCCTGACCAAGTAAAGAAATTGGACACGTGTATTGAAAATGCAAAAAAAGGAAAGGTTCGCCTATATGTTTCAAAAATCGTCATTAATGAGACTTATTATGTTTTGCTTAAGTTCTATAAAAAACCAAGAATAGAGGTGCTAAACACCCTGTCATCAATAATTAATTCAGGTTTTTTGATGATTGAATCAAGAGGCGTTATTTCTGAATCGATTGAGTTGGCTAAGATCGAGACGGGCATTAGTTTGGCTGATTGTATTTTGCTTACTGAAAGCAAGGAGTTGGGGCATGACCTGATGACTTTTAACAAGAAATTGGCCGCGCTGGTGAGGGATTAAATTTCCAGGCTGGCCCAGAGGAGGCGGCAGGCCAAAGAGCGGTGGGGTTTCCAGGTGAGACTTAATTTCTCAATCTGCTTCAGGTTATTGCGTTTAATGCCATAGAGACGCTCGATGGCGGTGCGCAGGCCGAGGTCCCCGACCGAGAAGACGTCGGGGCGTTTGAGAGAAAAGATGAGGAACATTTCGGCCGACCAAGGACCGATGCCTTTGATTTTTATTAACTCTCTTTTGACTTCATCATCGGACTGTTTTTCCAATTGGTCGAGGGGGAGACTGCCAGAGGAGACCGCCTGGGCAATGTTCCTAACGTAGTTGGCTTTGGAATTGGAGAGGCCGACAGAGCGGAGAGTTTCAATAGTGACGGCCAAAACTTCGTCAGGCTTAGGTTTGGCCGGAAAAAGGGCTAAAAAGCGGGCGAGAATAGTGCCGGCGGCCTTCAGCGATAGCTGCTGGCCGGTAACGATCTCGACGAGATCGAGAAAATAGTCACCTTGCCCGCCCCAGTACTCTTTGATTTGATGTTTGGCAATGAGTCCCCTCATCACTGGGTCTTTTTGAAATGACATCAGGATGGTTTTTTGACGAGTTTTAGTTTTTTTACTTTTGGGAAATCTTTCTTGTCGAAAGTGGCAAGAGAAAGATTGTTTGTTATTGCCGTAGCGGCGATGATGGCGTCAGTTATTTTGATTCCTGATTCATGCCTAACCTTGCCCGACATCTGGGAGATCTCGGAATTAAGTGATAAGACCGTAAGATTGGAAAGGACTATTTCTAGCTCCTTTTTCTTTTTTTTATCTTCCCAAATTCCTGATCCAGCGTAAAGTTCGGTCTGAGTGATGACGGAAATATATAGTTCCAATCCCTGGTTAGCCAATTGATAAAGCCAGGTATTTTGTTTCTGTTTGGCCCGCTGAAAGTCAATAATGACTGAGGTGTCGAGAAGTAGTTTCATTCGAACTTAGACATTCTTTCTTCGAACTCATTTCTTATCTCCTCCCACTCCCCGGGTTTAAACCAGTTTCCCTTCACCTTGAGTAGTCTTTGTGGATAGTCTTCGTTTTTGTCAATGAGTTTAGATTTGGCGATTTTTATTACTTTCCTTAATTCATTTGACATGGTGGACTTGTTCATCCTGGAGAGTTCTTTGAGGTAGTTGATATCGGTCTGGGGTAAATAGACCTGAGTTCTGATCATCATGGTTTATATATACACCATGGTGTATGTTACTGTCAACCAAGGCGTAAGGTGACATGACATTCGTTACACTTCTGTCATCGCGAGTCGAAGATCCCGTGTATCTCCACGGGAGAGTATTCCGACGTGGCGATCCAGGATTAGAATTAACTGATGAAGCGAAAAATATACCCTGCGGTATATATCATGGCTAACAAAAAGAATGGTACTTTGTATGTGGGGGTGACGGGTAACTTATCTAAAAGAGTCTGGGAACATAAGAATATGCTGACTAAGGGATTCACCGCCAGGTACCAATGTCATCATCTAGTTTATTTTGAACCTTTTGACGAAATGGAACCGGCTATTGAAAGAGAAAAACAAATTAAGGCGGGGTCAAGGAAGAAGAAGATTGAACTGATTGAAGGAACTAATGCGGAATGGCAAGACTTATATGAAATGATAATCTGAAGCTATTTATATAGATTGCCGCGCGAGTACGCTCGCAATGACACGGGTCCTTGACTACCGAAAGGTGTAACGAATGTCATGTCACCTTACGCCAAGGTTGGCTCAATACCCAAATGGTTACTCCATCCCCATCCCGCCCATGCCGGCACCCGATTCGGACTTCTTTTCCTCGGGCAGATCGGTGACCAGGCACTCGGTCGTCAAAATCATGCTGGCAACAGAAGCGGCGTTTTGAAGCGCGCTTCTTGTTACTTTGACGGGATCGAGAATGCCGGCGGCGAGCATGTCTTCAAATTCCAGGGTCAAGGCGTTGAAGCCGAAGTTCTTGTCTGCGCTTTCTTCAACTTTCCTGACCACCCAGCCGTCGTCGGCGCCGGAGTTTTTGGCCAGCCAGCGGAGGGGCTGGCTTAGCGACTCGCGGACGATATCGATGCCGATTTGCTCGTCGGCACTTTCGCCTTTGAGTTTCTCGAGAACTTTGGCGGTCCGGAGGAGGGCGACGCCACCGCCGGGAACAATACCCTCTTCGATAGCGGCTTTGGTTGCCCCAACGGCGTCTTTGACTCTCTCTTTGAGTTCGTTGAGCTCGACTTCGGTCGGAGCGCCGACTTTGATGACGGCGACGCCACCGGCGAGTTTGGCCAGTCTTTCTTCGAGCTTCTCGCGATCAAAGTCGGAAGTGGTTTTAGCGGCTTCGGTCTTGAGCTGAGCAACGCGGGCGTGGATGGCTTTGAGATTACCTTTACCACCGACAAGGCGGGTGTTATCTTTATCGCTCCAAACACGATCGGCCCGGCCCAGATCCTCGAGAACGACGGAGTCGAGCTTGCGGCCGGTGTCGGTGGAGATGACGGAACCACCGGTAAGAATGGCAATATCTTCGAGCATGGCCTTGCGGCGATCACCGAAAGCCGGGGCCTTGACGGCGAGGACGTTGAAGGAGCCGCGCATCTTGTTGACGACCAGGGTCGCAAGGGCTTCCCCATCGATATCATCGGCAATGATGACGAAATTCTTGCTGATCTTGATGACTTTTTCCAAGACCGGGAGGAAATCATTGACACTGCTGATTTTTTGGTCGGTGATGAGGATGTAGGGGTCCTCAACGGTGGACTCCATCTTGGCCGGATCAGTGACGAAGTAAGCGGAAGCGTAACCCTTGTCGAAGGCCATACCTTCTTTGTGTTCGATCTCAAAGTCGAGCCCCTGACTCTCTTCGACTTCGACGACACCGTTACGGCCGACGAGTTTTAGGGCCTCGGCAATTTTTTCGCCGATCTTTTGGTTTTGGGCGGAAATGGTGGCGACGGATTGCCAGTCGGCTTCCTTGAGGTCTTTCTTCAATTTACCCAGTTGCTCGACGACGGCGGCAACGGCTTTGTCGATACCGAGTTTCATCTGCATTGGGTTGGCACCGGCGGTGATGTTTTTCATGCCGGCGGCAACAATCTGCTGGGCCAGGAGGGTGGCAGTGGTGGTACCATCTCCGGCAACATCGTTGGTCTTGCTGGCGGCTTCCTTAACTAATTGAGCGCCCATGTTTTCAAAGGGATCGGCAAGTTCAATCTCCTTGGCGACGGAAACGCCGTCGTGGAGAACGGCGGGAGCACCCCATTTCTTGTCAATGGCCACATTACGGCCTTTGGGACCGAGGGTGGTGACGACGGCTCTGGCTAATTTATTAACGCCGCTAATAAGTTTCTGACGGGCATCATCGGAAAAAAGAATTTGTTTGGCCATTTTTTTCTAAGGTTATTTAGTAACGATTGCTAAAATATCGTCGAATTTGAGGAATTGGTACTCGACGCGGTCGATTTCGACTTCATTGCCGCCCCACTTCTTGTAGACGACGAGGTCGCCTTTTTTGGCGGGGGCTTTCAGTTTGGTGCCGTCACTGGTAGTGAGATCATCCCCCACGGCGAGGACCTTGCCGTATTGAGGCTTGTCTTCGTGAGAGTCGGGTAAATAAATTCCGGAATCGGTTTTTTTATCCTGCTTGGCGGGTTCGACGAGGAGATAACCGGGAGCGGGCTGCAAAGATTTGGCGGTAAAGACTGTTGGCATATGGATTTAGTTTTTTAGAAAATGATAATTAGTAACTGACCCGCCTGCATCAGCTATGCTGGAGGCATTGCGGGCTGGCGATGTAGGGATTGTAGCACTTAAATACTTCGAGTGCTATTTTATACCGGGAGTGAAGCCTTTTGTCAAGACTGTTTTATTTGGTTCGCAAAACCCTGACAAACGATAAATTGTCGGTCGCGGCGGTCTGGGCTTGCTGCATGACCCATTGGGCGTGGTCCTCGCTTGGTGGAGCGTTAAGTATCTTGGCCATAGAGTCTGACATCTGCCACTCGTTCGGGTGGAGCGGCTCCCCAGATCGATTTAGTTGACCTCCACTCTTATCACCCAGGCTATCGGCGAAACCATCACAGTTCAAAAGGGCGTTATCGCCAATATCCATAGGTCGTGCCAATCGAGTGAATAAGCGGAGATCGCCACCACCGAGAGACCGATAAACCTGACTGCTCTGGCCTGGCGCGACTTCTTCTCCGGCGGCACGAAGGCTTTCGGCCATGTTGTGGTCGATAGTGCTACGGCGAGGTCTTTGGCCTGATTTCTGATGATAGTACCTGGAGTCACCGGCGTGACCCTCAACCAGGAAGTCGGTATCTGGAAAAATAAAGACGTCAACGGTGGTGGCTCCGGAGGTAGCAGCCTGCCTCTGGTTAAACTCGAAGACGGCTCGGTTCTGGATTTCCATGACTTCTTTCATGAGCATTAGCTCAATCGTGACCTCTTCCGTGACCTCTTCGACTGGTTCGGAAAGACCTTTTTGTTTGTGGGCGAGGTTAACCCGAGCCTGTTCCGCCGGTATTTTGTCTTTTAACTGATTCCAGAGATCTTGACTTTGGGAAAGACGAGTGAGATATTCATCGGCGGCCCGAGCGGCGTGGGCCGAGGCCTGATCACCGCTCCCCATGCCTCCCATGCCGTCTTTGACGCCAACCCACAATAATGAGGTGAGGTCAGAACCGGGAAGATTGTAGGTTTTTATACAAACGAAATCCTCATCCGGCTTTTTCCGGCCGCCATTTGAGGTGCCAGCCTCAATCGAGTATCGACGACCTTTCAGGTCAACCTGAAAAGCAACGGTTTCAGTGGTAAAATCGTGTCCTTTTTGACTATCATGTTTCTCGGAAATCTCCGCTTGAAGGCCCAAGGGGAGAATCATCCTTTCCGGGTTTCCAACTGACCTTTTTTCGATGGCTGGTTTTGGAACTTCCCAGGCTTCGTTGACCATAGTTAGAGTCCGGCGGCGTCTTTTTGGAGTTGGTTTAAGTCAGCCTGGCCGCCGTCATCGACGGTGGCGTTTAACTCGGTATTCAGATCATTGACGTTGGTTGAGCCGGTCGTTGGGGCGACTGAAACGGTGGTTGTGGGTGTAGCGGCGGCCGGAGGCGTAGTGGTGGTCGCGGCGGGGCCGGTGTAGTTGCAGGCGGCCAGGAAAAGAGCCGAAACGGCTAGAAAGATGGCGGATTTGGTCTTCATATTAGTCTTCGGTGGTGTTTGTTAATTTCTCGCCGACAACTTTGGCCAGAGCCTTGAGGACATCGCGGACTGATTTCCTGGCAGTGACGACGCTTTGATGGGCGGCTTGAAGATCTTTGGCAAAGGCTTGCCGAGCTGTTGAGACAGCTGAACCTAAGTTGGCTTCGGTAGTAATGTTGATAGTATAGAGTTTGGCGGCCTGGGCGTTGACCGTGGTTTGAGCCGTGGTGATGGCTGTCCGGGCGGTAGCGATGGCTGTTCTGACAGCGGCTACATCCTTGCCCGAGGCGGCGACAGTGTTGGTGCGGGCTTCAATCCGATTTAAAATTTCTTCGATCTTCGTCAAATGACGGAGCATGATAGCGGTGCGACTGGCATTAATTTGGGCAAGGCGCTGATCAATGCGTTCGACGATGGTTTTTTTCTTTGCATCGCGGATGGTGGAGAGGCGGGTGCGGAATTCCTCACGCTTCATCCTGGCCGATTCACTGGCAGACAGGGCATAGGCGGGAGCGGCAACGAGGAGACCGAGGGCGAGAGAACAGAGCACGGGGGTGAGTTTCTTCATACAGTCAGAGTATAGCAGATCGGTCAATCCCTCGACAAAGCTCAGGACATTAGCGCGCTAGGCTAACGACCAAAGTGCCGGCAAAGATGAGGGCGATACCCAGCCAACCGGCAGGGGCGACTCGCTCACGGAGGAAGACGACGGCCAAAAGGGTGGCGAGGACCAAGCTGAAGCGGTCGATGGGGACAATCTTGTTGACCTCCCCCAGCTGGAGGGCTTTGAAGTAAAAAAGCCAGGAGAGCCCGGTGGCCAGACCGGAAAGAACGAGAAAGATTAAATCAGTGCGGCTGATGGTTTTTAGCTGGGGCAGGGTGCCCTGGAAAAAAACAATCCCCCAGGCAAAGAGAATGATAACGACGGTTCTGATGGCAGTCGCCAGATTAGAATCGACGCCGATCAGGCCGATTTTAGCGAGAATGGAAACGATGGCGGCGAAAAAGGCGGATAAGAGGGCATAAATTAACCAGGTAGGCATCATAATCGGGTGGGGGTAGGCGTCGGAGTGGGGGTAGGGGTGGCAGTGGTGGGAGGAAGAGGGGTGGGACGTTTTTGCTGAGCCAGGATGGCGTAACTAACGAAGAGACCAAAGAGAATCAAAATGAAGGGTAAAACCAAATAGCGGAGCCAGGGTTGCTCCTCTCTTTTGTGGGCACGCATAAGTTTAATTTAGCACAGAAAGATTTTTGATAAATTTAAAATGTTTGGCATCTTGGGTTTTCAAAGTTAATTTATGTTTTATAGCTGTCGCGGCAATTAGGGCATCCAAAAATTTCAGGCCATGGGGGAGATAATTATCCCGAACTAATTTTGTCGACTGAATACTTATTTCGGTATCGATATTCAAGATATTCAGATCAGAAACCAAGGTGATTACTTCGGACAATTGCTGGGGTGTTCTACAGCCCTGGATCAACTCGGCGACGGAAACAGCGGAAATAGCGGGAAAAAAATCAAGCAAGAATTTGGTGGCTTTTTTATCTCCCCGTAAATGATCAATCAAGACGTTCGTGTCAGCTAAATATTTGACCATAGCGGGAATGCTGACGGGTGATTTTTTTGATGCCTTGGCGATCTTTCCAGATTCCGGCGGTGGCGGTGATTCCCTGCTTTCCTTTGGGGGTGACGGCCAGATTGGAGATTATCGCTACAGGTTTGCCGCCTTTGGTAATTATCAGTTGGCTGGTCCTGGCGAGTCTGTCAAACACTTCGCCGGCATTGCGACGGAAGTAGGTCAAGGGAACGATTTGGTTGTTAAACTCGGCGATATCGACATTTGATATGTTCATATCTAGACCTTACTATCAATTACACATTATGTCAAGCACCAGATTACACACTGGATTACATAGTTGGGGGGACTTTGGTTAGATTTTTCCGGTAGTGGCGTTCGGAGCTGGTGCGCATAACTTTGTCGCGGTTTTGGTTTTTAGAAAATGGCAGTGGCAGGGTATAAGCCGGGAAGGGATGAGAGATGGTTTCGTCGATGGCCAGCTTGAGGACGATCTGGTAGCGGACAAGGCTGACGAGGTCGTCCTGGGTATAGGTCGTGCCCATTTCGGCGATGAGACGGTTGGCATCATCGGCGCCGACGACAAAACTAATGATGGTGCCGGCATTACCAAAGATGGCTTTTTGAATTTCTTCCGGCAACTGGGCGGTATATTGATTAGTCAGGATGAGGTTGAGGCGAAATTTGCGGGCTTCGGAAAGGATCTTGACAAAAGAAGTGGTAGCGAAGTTCTGAAATTCATCGACGTAGAGAAAGAAGTCTTTTCTCTCTTCTTTGGCGATATGGACACGGTTCATGGCGGCGATTTGGAGTTGGCTGATGATCATGGCGCCCAAGAGGGAGGCGTTGTCCTCCCCGATTTTGCCCTGGGCCAGGTTCAAGATAATGATCTTGCCCTGATTCATCATCTGTTCGAGGTCGACGGAATTGGTGGGGTGGTTGATGATATTTCTGATGGTCGGACTGGTGACGAACTGGCCGACTTTGTTTAGGATTGGTGAAATCGCTTCGTTGCGGAATTTCTCGGTATAGGAATCGTATTCAAGTCGCCAGAAATCTTTCAGAACCTCGTCGTCAATTGATTCCAAAAATCGGTCTCTGAACTTCTTGTCCGTTAGGATACGAATGACGTCGACCAGGGTGCTGCCCTGCTTTTGGACCAGGGTGAGGACAGCGTTCCTGAGAAGGTACTCGAGACGAGGTCCCCAGGAATTGCCGTAAAGCTTGTAGAAAATGCCGACGATGCCGGAGGCGACGAGCTCGCGATGTTCGGGATTTTTGACATAAAGCGGGTTGAGATGAAAGGAAGAGTCTCTGGTAGAGGGATCGAGATAGGCGACGTCGTTGACGCGATAGCTGGGGATGAAGTCGAGAAGAATATCGGAAAGGTCGCCGTGGGGATCAATGACGGCGACGCCGGCGCGATTTCGGATATCGGCGATGGCCATGTTGGCGATGAGGGTGGATTTACCGGTACCGGATTTGCCGAGGATATAGACGTGACGACGGCGGTCTTCCCCATTCTTGATACCAAAGATGGCCATGCGGTTTCTGTACTCGGTTCGGGCAAAAAAGTTGATCTTTTGCTTTTCTTCATCGCTTAGACCTTCGGCGACGGGGAGGTTGGCGGGTGGTTCCCCTTTCAGGGTCTTGCCCCAGGCGATGTTTCGAATGCCGGTGAGGTCGATATTGGGAAAATGATAAAGCGACGCGATCTCAAGAAAATTTAGATGTTGGTGCGATGGAGTAAAGTCGGCACTGCGGGCGATCAGCGCTTTGATGAGTTTATTTTTTGAAGACTGATTAAGTCTGGCTTTGCGGACACGAAGAGAGTTGCCGCCGGCGAGAGCATAGACACCGTAGGCGGTAGCGATTTGGGAGAGAATCAAGTCGGCCTGGGCTTGGTCGGGGGCGATGCCGGCGAGGCGAATATCGACGTCAAGGCTGGGGAGACTAATTTTGGTTTCAATCAATGATTTTTGGGGATGGGCCTCGCGTTTGTCGGGGGCAGTTTGAATCCCTTGTAAGACTAGGCCACGGGGATAGTTTGCCCAACCGGA
>DATDRC010000033.1:0-9890 GCA_035291985.1 Patescibacteria group bacterium | reverse complement strand
CGCCACGATTACCCTCTTGGGTCTCGTGATTCCGCTCATCTTCACCCAAAAGGCCAATCCCTGGAACACCATTCAGTTTTTCTACTATTCCCTCTTTTTTTTGAGTTTCTTCACCGCCGAAGAAATCGGCCGCTGGCTCCTGCGATTCAAAAATCGGGCGCTATTGATTGCCGCTTTTATTCTCATCATCTTCATTTCCTCATTGACCACCATCGGCACCCTCGCCGATTACACCACCAGCCAGTCGGCCAGCCGGGTAACCTTGACCGAACTACGCGCTCTTGACAGCCTCCGTCGTTCTGCCCCCGGGGTAGTGGTCTCGCCGCTGACCAGCCGGCACCGTCTGCCCCTCGTTCCTGATCCGAAACCTCTTTATGTCTATGCCTCCACCGCCTATATCTCCGCCCTGACCGGCCACCCGGAATATCTTAGCGACACCATCAATCTTGATATCACCGGCTTTGATTACCAAGAACGGGCCAGAAACGTTCTCCGCCTCTACCAGACCAGAGACCCACTCTGGGTCAAAAAATTCTTTGACGACAATCAAATCAAATACATTTATGAAACGCCTTTTGACCTGCTTCATGTCAGAAAGGAAGACACCTGTCTGACCAAAATTTTTGACTCGGGGGAGATAAATCTATATAAGTATTCTTGCCATGATTAAACCCAAGATCTCGGCGGTCATCAATACTTGGAATGAGGAGAAAAACCTGGCCGAATGCCTGGATACTCTCGACTTTGTCGACGAGATTATCGTCGTCGACATGGCCAGTACCGACGACACCAAAAAAATTGCCAAACAGTATACCGACAAGGTTTATGATCACCCTTACGTTGGGTATGTCGAACCGGCCAGGAATTTTGCCCTCAGTAAGGCTTCCGGCAACTGGGTCCTGATCATTGACGCCGATGAAAGAATTCCCCGCACCCTCGCCAGCAAGCTGGTCGACATCGTCACCAACGACGAGGCCGACTTCGTCCGTGTCCCCCGAAAAAACTTGGTTTTTGGCCAGTGGCTCAAATACTCCCGCTGGTGGCCTGACTACAACATTCGTTTTTTCAAAAAAGGCTATGTCGAGTGGCAGGACGCTATCCACCGGCCGCCGATCACTACCGGCCAGGGAATTAACCTCGACGCCGACCCAAAATACGCCCTGATTCATCATCACTACCGCACTCTCGACGAATACCTCGAACGGCTGATCCGCTATTCCAATCAACAGGTTAAAGAATTGCTGGCCGAAGGCTACAAGTTCTCTCTTTCTGACCTCATCAGTAAGCCGATTGGGGAGTTCCTTTCCCGCTTTTTTGCCGGCGAAGGCTACAAGGACGGTCTTCACGGCTTAACCCTATCTGTCCTCCAGGCTTTTTCCACGTTTGTCGTCTATCTTAAAGTTTGGCAGGAAGAAGGTTTTACGCCCCAAAAAGACGTTCTCACTACCCCGGTTTTTCAAAAGCTCATCGGTTCGAAATTTAGGGAATTAAAGTACTGGCTTTACACCGTCAAAATCCATCTTTCGGGCAAGAAGAGCGAACGCTTCGCCCTCAAAATTAAACGCAAACTTAATCTCTAATGCGCCTTGCTTTTATTACTCTCCACTACAAAAATCTCGATGATACGCTTGGTCTTTTGACCTCCTTATCTGCTTGCGACCTCCCCAAGGAACACCAAGTCAAAATCTATGTTGTTGATAACGAAGGTAATAAGAAACTAAAGAAACAAATTAAACAGTTTCCCTTGGCCCAATTGGTGGTTAGCGGCGCCAATCTTGGTTTCGCCGCTGGCAACAATCTTGGCTTTAGACAGGCCATCGCCGATGGTTATGAGGTCATCGTCGCCATCAACAATGACACTTACGTTGACCGTAACTTTATCAAGCACATCATCGAGTCACCGATTACCGATAGTTCTGTCGGCGCCGTTGGCGGCCTGATTTATTTCGCCCCCGGCTTTGAATTCAAAAAGGACTACGCTCAGAAAGATATAGGCAAGGTAGTTTGGTACGCCGGCGGGGAGTTTGACTGGAACAACGTCCTGGGATCAAACGGTCACGTCGACGAAGTTGACCGGGGGCAATTTAGGGCGGTCGAGCCTACCGCTTTTGTTACCGGCGCCCTGCTTATCACCCGGGCTGATGTGCTGAAAAAGGTTGGCTTGTTTGACGAAAAATATTTCATGTATCTGGAGGATGTCGACCTGTGCCATCGGCTGAAACTGGCTGGCTATAGCGTCCTGTTTGATCCGAAAATAAAGCTCTGGCACAAAGTTGCCCAGAGTTCGGGCATCGGTTCAGCCTTAAATGACTACTTCATTACCCGAAACCGCCTTTACTTTGGCGCCAAATACGCCCGCCCCCGGACCAAATTTGCCCTTCTCCGCGAAGCAATCAAGAAACTCTTCCTCGGTACTCCCACCCAAAAACAGGCCATCAAAGACTTCTTTATGGGCAAACTAGGCAAAGGCACCTACCTCCAATAGCTTTTCACCCGCCAGGTGGTTTAGCTTTACACCTACCGACTTTTGTGTATACTGGAGCCAAAGAATGGCAAATCCACGCCCCGTCGTTTTAGCTGTTGGAGAGACCTATCATATTTTTAATCGTGGAGTTGAGAAACGCACAATTTTTACTGATCGGCGCGAGTATAACCATTTCATTAATTTGATTGATTATTACCGTTTCTCGAATGTTCCGATACGATTTTCTCAGTATCAATTACGATCGAAAAATGATCGTTCCACCTTGTTCACAAAGATCAAGTCGAGCGGACTGGCGAGAGTTGAAGTTTTTGCATATTGCCTGATGCCGAACCACTTTCACTTTATTTTGAAACAAGTCAGAGATGGTGGAATCAGTAGCTTTATGTCAGATATCTGTAATAGTCACTCAAGGTATTTCAATATCAAACACTCTCGGGTTGGACCGCTTTTTCAGGGTCCATTCAAAGCCATTAGAGTAGAAACTGAAGATCAGTTAATCCATCTTTCAAGATACGTCCATCTCAATCCCACATCCGCCTTTCTCATCGACGAGGAGTCACTCGACGGCTACCCATGGTCATCTTTGCCAGAATATTTGACCAGTCGAATACGAATTATCAACCCCGAGCCGATCATGTCTACATTTAAGACTAGAGAAAAATACCACCAGTTTGTTCATGATAACATCGATTTTTCCAGAACCATCGCCAAGATCAAACATGCGGCTATCGATAACGATGAATGGGTGTAAACCTACTTCACCCGCCGGGTGTAAGGCGTAATGGGGTATCTTGGTTTTAGAAAGCTAATCAGTATAGAATCAAATAGGAATCGAATATGGTTAAACTTTCCATCATCATCTTGGGTCAGAATGTCGCCGACGAGATCGTTCCGGCATTCAAGACCAGCCATTTTGCCGACGAGATCATTTACGTCGACACCTTTACCAGCTCGACCGACGGCACTCTCGATCTGGCTCGAAAGTTCGCCACCAAAATAGTCACCAGCCCGACCTACAACTTTTCCGCCTGGAGAAACGACGGCGCCAAAGCCGCCTCCGGCGAGTGGCTCTTGTATCTCGACTCGGATGAACGGATTCCCAAGCGCCTGGCTGAGGAAATCAAAGCGACCATTAGCCACCCGGAATTTGCCGCCTACACCATTTCCCGCTATGAAGTTTTCTTGGGCAAACACCTCAACCACTGGCCCGACCCCCGGGTCCTCCGGCTGATGAAAAAAAGCGCTCTGGCGGGTTGGCGGGGCAAACTCCATGAACAGCCCGCCCTTAGCGGCAAGGTCGGGGACTTAAGGGAACAGTTGGTTCACCTTTCCCACAAAAATATTGACGAAAAAGTCACCGGGACGCTGAAATGGTCGCGGCTGGAGGCGGAAATGCTTTTCAAAGCCGGCCACCCACCGATCGTTGGCTGGCGTTTCTTCCGCATCATGCTGACCGAATTCTGGGACCGCTTTATCAGACAAAGGCTTTGGCGCGACGGCACCGAAGGCTGGATCGAAGTCATTTATCAGATGTTCTCTCGCTTTCTCACCTATGAACGCCTTTGGGAAATGCAACGCAAGCCTAGTCTTTCGGAAACCTACGAAACCATCGACAAGAAGATTTGTCAGGAGGTAGAGAAATGAAAGCCCTTATCTACGACCCCTATGCCGACACCATGGGCGGAGGGGAGCGTTATGTTTTAACTTTCGCCGCCGCTCTTGTCAAAGCGGGCTACCAGGTTGACCTGGCCTGGAAAGATGACACCATTGTTGATCAGGCGCGCTGCCGTTTTAACCTCGACTTGTCGGGAGTCAAAATAGATCAGCAGGCCTATCGCGACCTCTCTCTTTCAGCCGGCCTATTGGCCCGCTACCGCCGGACAAAAAACTATGACCTGGTTTTTTGGGTCAGCGATGGCAGCCTGCCCTATCTTTTTGGTCGAAAAAACTATCTTCACTTCCAAGTCCCCTTCAAAAAAATTGGCGGCAATCCGATCAATAATTTCATCAAGACGCTCCGGATTAAAAAAATAATCTTCAATTCCGGTTTTACAGCTTCGGTGATTAAGAGACAACTGCCTTTTGTTTCCTCGGTCATACTTTATCCGCCCATCGATACCGAAAGTTTTAAACCGGTAAAAAAAGAAAACCTCATCCTTTCAGTCGCCCGTTTTGATTCTCCTTCTCATGCCAAGCGCCAGGATGTCCTCATTGACGCCTTCAGGAAACTCCACCAACAGCAGAAAGACTACCAACTTATTCTCGTTGGCGCCGTCAAGGGTGAGGGAGGGAAAGACTATCTAGCCGCGCTCAAAAGTGCCGCCGGAAAGTTACCAATCAAATTCATTCCCAATCCGGACTTCAACGAATTAAAGAAACTTTACGCCAAAGCCAAGATCTTCTGGCACGCCGCGGGCTACGCCATTGACGAAAAAACTGATCCCGAAAAGGTGGAGCATTTTGGTATCGCGACCGTGGAGGCGATGTCTGCCGGTTGTGTCCCGGTGGTGATCGACAAAGGCGGCCAGCGGGAAATCATTACCCCGGACTCGGGCTTCTTGTGTCGCTCCCTTGACGAATTAGTTGACAAGACGAACCATATTATTGATAGCCCGCAAGAACTGGCCAACTTTTCCAA
This sequence comes from Patescibacteria group bacterium, assembly GCA_035291985.1. Taxonomy (GTDB): domain Bacteria; phylum Patescibacteriota; class Microgenomatia; order UBA1400; family MFAQ01; genus 2-01-FULL-50-23. The sequence continues at coordinate 4,767 of DATDRC010000033.1, read as the reverse complement.
AAAGGCCAGGGAAAGATCGGCCCATTTCAGCCAACAGAGTTTCACCGCTACGGTTGAATTGCTTAGCAAATGAAAAAATTTCTCTCCTCTCCGGTGGTTTGGCTTTTATTGATAGTCCTCATGATTTTTTGGCCGTTTGTTTTTTTCGGCAAAGTTCCTCTGCCGGTTGATACCCTGGTTGGTGCTTATCTGCCTTGGTTGGACTATAAATGGGGTTACATTGTCGGGGTCCCGGTCAAAAATGCCCTCACCTCCGACGCCTTCTCAACCTTCTATGTTTGGAAGGGTTTGGTCATCGATCTCTTGCGCCACGGCATCTTTCCCTTGTGGAACCGCTACTCTTTTTCGGGGACGCCGCTTCTGGCCACTTTCCACACCGCCGTCCTGTTTCCCGCCAATTTATTACTGCTTCTTCCCTCCGGTTTCGGTTGGGGCATATTCATTCTCCTCGCCACCATCGCCGCCGCTTTCTCGATGTTTTTGTTCCTGGGCACTTTAGTCAAAGAAAAAGCCAGCCGAGTCATTGGTTCACTCATTTATGCCCTCGCCGGGCCGATGACCACTTGGTCGCAGTTTGGCACCGCCGTCTGGGCCGCCTCCCTCCTACCCCTCATTCTTTATTGCCTCGATGGGACCATCAAAGGCCGTCGGCTAATTTATTTTCCACTACTGACTTTTCTCATCGGATTGCTCATCTTTGCCGGTCACGTCCAGCTATTAACCTATACCGCCGTCATCGCTCCGCTCTACTTTTTCTACCGCCAGAAAAAAACTTTGGGGAAAATCAACCCCGGCCTCAGTCTGAAGGTTATTCTCGCGGCCGGTATCGGACTGGGACTCGGTGCCGTCCAGCTATTACCTTCTCTTGATTTCTTTGCCCGTTCCATTCGCAGTCAGGAAAACTATGCCAGTTTCTTTAACTTCGGCCTTTCCCACTGGACCCAAGCCATCCGGCTTTGGGCGGCTGACTTTTTCGGCAACCCGGTGACGATCAACCACTTCAGTTCCTTCTCCTACCATGAATATAGTAGTTACCTGGGGGTGTTTGTCCTGCCGCTGATAGTCAGCTTTCTGCCGAACTCCTTTTTCAGCTATTTGTTTTTTGCCAGTTTATTCCTCGCCTTTGACAATCCCATCAGCCGTTTCATCTTTAGCCTGCCCCTGCCGCTCTTGACCTACTCTTCCGCCAGCCGCATCTTCTTTCTGACTAATCTTGCCGCGGCAGTTCTGGCCGCTTTGTCTATCGATAATTTGTTCGCCGGCAAAACCTCTCGCCGCCGCCTTCTGTTTAGCGGCTTGTTTTTCGCCGCCGTCACCCTGGTCGCCATCTTTTTTGTCGACGGGGAGCACCGGGCTATCAGTCTGAGAAACAGCTCCTATTACCTTTCTCTACTCTCTGCCTTTCTTCTCTCCAGCGTCTTTATTAAAAACCGCTTTATTTTGTCATTGCTCTTAGTACTCTTGTTCAGTTTTGACCTGGGCCGGTACTACGCCAAATACAATCCCTTCGTCAGCCGAACCTTCATTTTCCCCGATACCCCCGTGACTATATTTCTCAAGGGACAAAAGCCGCCCTTCCGGATCGCCCGGGAAGATACCAATCTACTTCCGGCTAACTCCTGGACCGCCTACCGCCTCGAGTCGGTGGAGGGCTACGATCCGCTTTTTAGTAGCGATTATGCCCACTACTTCCATCGTTTAAGCGGCAATCCCTATGAAAACGGCGTCAGCCGCTACGCCCTTCTTGAGGGTATCAACCACAAATTTCTTTCTGCCGCCAACGTCCAGTATATCCTCACCAAAAATACCACTGAAGCCTCGGCCAAAAGCTACCTCGCGGCCGATCTTATCAAAGAAGGCTATCTCCCCGTTTTCACCGACAAGTCGGTGACAGTCTATGCCGATCCGGTCGTCAAAAACCGGGCTTACTTTGTCACCAAAGTCCGTTTTGCCAAAGATAAGGCGCAAATGGGACGAGTCTTGGATGATCCCCAGTTTGACCCGACTGCCGAAGCAGTTATTATGGGCGAACCCTTTGAATCGAACTTTGGCCAAAATGAGGTGCTGGCCATAAATCACCGCGACAATGAGGTCGAAATCAGCGTCCGTTCACAAGACGGAGGTTTTCTGATTCTCTCCGATGCCTACGATCCTGGTTGGCGGGTCTATGTTGACGGCACGAAAACAACTCTTTACCAGGTCAACGGGGCTCACCGCGGTGTCATTATCCCGGCCAAAACCGGCCAGGTTACTTTCCGTTATGAACCAGCCTCCTTCAAATTGGGCCTGGTTATTACGCTGGCCTCCCTCGCCCTGACGCCCTTATATCTCTTGGGTTTACACTTGACTAAACGCCGATGAAAAAAGTTTCCTTTCCTCTATTCCTGATTGTCTTTTTTCTCACTTTTTGGGTCAGAATTTCCGCGGTTGCCAACGGCAACTTCCCGTTTACCATAGACCAGGGGCGGGACCTCATTGATATCAGAAGCATCGCCGTCGGCGGCAAACCCCGACTGATTGGACCGACCACCAGCATCAACGGCGTTTTCCTAGGTCCCCTTTGGTATTACTTCAACCTGCCGCCCTTTCTGGCCACCGGCGGCGATCCGGCCGCGCCCCTGCTTTGGCAGATTATCTGGTATCAGCTGGCCGGCCTTTCGGTTTACCTTCTTATCAGGAAAACGGATCACAATCTCGCTTTCTTCACCTCAGTCTTTTTCCTGCTCATGCCCCTCGGCTTTAATACCAGTCGTTACTTCTGGAATGCCAACGCCATGCCCATTTTTACCGTCTTTTATTTTCTCTCGTTATATCTCGTTAGCCTTAAAACCAACCCCTTTCGGGCCGCCCTTCTCGGTCTTGCGGCCGGCCTGGCCCTCCAAATCGAAGCCGCTTTGGGGATTATATTTTTCCCTTTTTCTTTCCTCTTTCTGTTTCTTACTACCCGAAAGATCAAGGTTCACCTCTTTCATCTTTTCGCTTTTCTAGCCACCCTTTTGCCCCAGGCTCTTTTTGAGGTCCGCCATGGGTTTTCGATGACCAAGGTTTTTTTGTCAGAAGTGGGGGGCGGCAGCAGTCTCCTCGGCAAAAAAATGACTCTAGGGGAAAGACTGGCCGACCGCTGGGAAATTATCCGTAACCTCGTCACCCAAATCAGCCATATTCATCCCAACCTTCTTTTTGCCGTCTTTGCTCTTTTATCGATCAGCGCCGTTTATTTTCTAATCAAAAAGATCGGCCCAAAGAGTAGCCGCCAGTTTTTTGCCATCAACTTTGCCTTTCTTCTTTTCGCCTTCGTTTTCTATCTCCTTTTTCCGAAAGAAATCAAAAGCTGGTACCTCCTCGGTCTGGCTGTCCCCTTGATTTTTCTTTACACTTCGTCGCTTAGTCTCGTTTTCGGGAGGGGCGGCCCGCTCGTCAGGACCGCTGTCATTCTTCTCGTGGCTCTGTCGCTGTTTTCCACCTACCAGGCCCAGTCGGAGTACTTAAAGGTTGCCGACGCCATGAGTACTAACAACAAAAGCAGTCTCAAAAACGAAATGCTGGTGATTGATTGGGTTTATCGGCACGCCGAGGGTCAGGGCTTCAAAGCCTACAGTTATCTGCCTTCAATTTATGACTACCCCTACCAGTATCTCTATTGGTGGCACGGTAACAAGCAGTACGGCTATGTCCCAAATGATCTCGCTTATCTCCCCAATCAACCCGAATATATCGAAAACCGGTTAGCCTATCTGACCTCTACCCGACCACTTCCCAACGAAGAGACGATTTTTCTCATCATCGAAGGCGACAATGATCACCCCGAGTTCCTTTCTGCCTGGCAGGGGAACTTTGCCCATTTGTGTGTTCGGGAAAAAGAGGTTTTTCTTTTCGGTACCGAAGTTAGGCGGTTGGGCCGCTGTCTCAAATGAGCAAACTATTCCTCGCCCTCATCGTCTGTTTTGGTTTATTTTTATCGTTTTATCGCGTCAGCGAACTTTATGGCTATGGCTTTGATCAGGAGCGGGATTACTTTGCCGTCAAAGCCATCGTTGCCGATCACAAATTCACTCTGATTGGTCCCCGCGTCGTTTCCTCAGCCGGTTTTTTTCTTGGGCCTTTTTATTACTATTTGCAGGTGCCATTCTTTATTCTTTTCCGGGGAGATCCCCTCTATGGCGCTTATTTTACCGCCGCGATTAATTTCCTTACTTATCTGCTTATTTACTTTCTTTTGTCGCGTCTGACATCTTCTCGCTTAACCGCTTTTACCGCCGCGCTACTCTGGCTGACGACTGCCAACCGAACCGGCTGGAACGTCTCTTTCGTTCCCCTCTTTTTTCTTCTCTTTATCTATTTCTACAAACGCCCACTGCTTTTAACTTTCATCTTTTTCCTTTCCCTCAACTTTCACCCCCAGATGATTTTTCTCGGCCCCCTCTGGCTTTACGTCTTAACGAAACACAAACTGTCTCTAGGACAAATCATCTTGCTTGCCTCTGCCGCCCTTCTCCCGTTTTTGCCCCTGGTCGTTTTTGATCTGCGTCACGATTTCATCAACACCCGCGCCGCCCTTGCCTTTCTTAGCGCCTCGGGAAGTGCCAACGCGGCCGTTTCTCCTTTTCGTCCTCTTTACTCACTGACCCAATTCTCCACCTCCCTGGAACTTCTTTTTTCAGGGTTTCGCCACAACCTTCTCCTCACGTCAGCGCTACTTTTGACTTTGGCAATCTTTGTCTTCAGGGAACGCCGCTATTTTTATTTTTGGCTTCTACCCGTCCTCTC
>DATDRC010000032.1:0-18336 GCA_035291985.1 Patescibacteria group bacterium | reverse complement strand
GGGGCGGTGAAGATCACCCCAGCCCACGATATGGCGGACTATGAAATGGGAATGCGACATGATCTGCCCCTGATACAGGTAATTGATTTTGGCGGCCGGATGATCGAGAACACCGGAGAGTTTGCCGGAATGAAGGTCGAGCCCGCCCGGGCAGTCGTGATTGAAAAGCTGGGGACGATGGGGTTAATTGACCACATAAAGGAATACACTCACAATGTCGGCACCTGCTATCGCTGTCACAGCATCATCGAGCCACTACCATTAGCCCAGTTTTTTGTAAAAACCAAACCCCTGGCAGAGAAAGCGCTAAAGGCGCTCGAGAAGGGCGAAACGGTGGTGTTGGGAGCGGGGCGTGACAAAATACTAATTAATTGGCTCACCAACATTAAGGATTGGAATATCAGCCGACAGATTGTCTGGGGAATTCGGATCCCGGTGTGGTATGACAGCGAGAAGAACCCGGAAATGGAAGTTGGTTTTTTGAACCAGGCGGGCGAGTTTGTAAAAGGAAAGTTAGCGGAAATGTTGAAACTGGGTCATACTCTTGAAGAGATCGAATCAGGTTTACAAACTCTACGTCCCCCAGTCGGAGCCGAGTTCGTGGTTTCGAAAAATAAACCGGGTGAGAACTTCCTGCAAGAGACAGACACCTTTGATACTTGGTTCTCCTCAGGGCAATGGTCGGTAGTGACATTGGCAACCAATAAACCTGGAGATTTGGATTACTACTATCCAACCACTGTAATCGAGAGCGGTTATGATATTTTGACCATTTGGATAATGCGAATGATGCTGTTGTCGATTTATCTGACAGACAAAACGCCGTTTAAGTGGGTATATCTGCATGGGCTGATTCGGGACGAGCAGGGACGGAAGATGAGCAAGAGCATTGGTAATGTAGTCAATCCCATTGATCTGGTAGAAAAATACGGGGCCGATGCGCTGAGGATGGCATTGGTGATGAGTACGACGCCTGGTAACGACAGTAACGTCGGCGAGAGTAAGGTTCGGGGCATGAGGAATTTGGCAAATAAGATTTGGAATGCGGCGAGGTATGTAGCAAATACCACCTCGGAGGAGTCCTCCACTTCGTTCCGGCCACCGTCCGAGGAGATATTTGCTGGTGATGAGGAGTTCAGACAGAAATTGAATAAGGTGGTTGAGGAAGTAACTGATCAGCTGGAGAAATTGAAGATTGGTTTGGCGGCGGAGACGGTATACAACGAGTTTTGGCATTGGTATTGTGATGCGGCGATCGAAGCGAACAAGAAAGGTGACATTGGTTCCGAGGCGTTGAAAGATGGTCTGGCCATCTTCTTGAGACTACTGCACCCCTTCGTACCATTCGTTACGGAAGCAGTTTGGAAGGAAGTGTTTCCAAACGAGGGGTTGTTGACGGCTTCATCTTGGCCTAAGATGAAGTGATGAAACAAAGGCCTGGAAATATTTCCCCACTGCAACTGTCGCTACTGCACCTACTCCCCTCTTTACTGCTACTGGTTCTGATCGTTGTTGGTTTTGTCAGTTTGTCATATTCTGACAAACACAAGGCTGTCTTGGGTGTTCAGACGGCACTGCCTCAGGTGAAAACCCAGACTGTGGAAGAAAGATTGCAGGAACTGACAGAGCTTGAAAAAACAACAAAATCAGAAGCGGTGGAGTCAGCCAAAAAGGAGTTGTCTCGTTAAGTCCCTCGGGAATACTCGGGATTTCGCTAGCTCAACCTTCTTTGACCTTGTGTTCTTCGGGTTTGGCGGCTGTTTTAGCCTCGCCTTCGGTGGGAGCCTCCGCGGGAGCAGCTTCGACAACTTCGCCTTCGGGCGCCGGAGGCGGAGCGATAACCTCCTCCGCTTGTTGGGCGGCGGCGGAGACGACCACGGTCTCGGGATCGTCTTTGACTTCGACCTTGGTGCGGTCGATCTTTAAGTCGGCGACCTTAATGACGTCACCGATGTTCTTGAGAAGGCTGATATCGACCTGGATATTTCCAGGGAGGTCGGTAGGTAAAGCTTCGACTTCGATCTGCCCGAGAGAAGTAATGATCGCGGCCTGAAAATCCTTGACAGCCGGAGATTCGCCGATAACTTCGACCGGAATATTGGCGGAAATCTTCTCCTTCAGGTCGACTTGGCGGAAATCGACATGAATGACCTCGTCAGAAACGGGGTTGTGTTGGACATTGCTGATGAGGGTGGGGCGGGCTTCTTTTTCATCACCGAGTTGGAGATAGACGATTTGGGTTTCACCGGCGTGCTGCCAAATGGGGGCAAAAACGGTTTTTTTTACCTGGATAGCGGCGCTTTTGATCTTGCCACCGAAAATGTTGGCAGGAATAACGCCTTGTTTTCGAAGTTGTTTAACTTTTTTACCGGTGATGGTGCGAGGTTCGACCGCTAGGGTTATTTTTGGCATGTCGAGGGTATTCTATCACAGCGCGGTGTTTTTGAAGAGGAGGCCGAGATTTTCGCTGCTGGTAGGACTAACTTCGAAGACGAGCTCGGTCGCCGAAACCTGTTTCAGGGGTATGGTCATGGTGCGGGGTTGGAGCGACTCGGGATGAATAATCCTAAAGACGAGCTGGTCGTTTAGCGTCCCGGGTTGTTTGAGGTAGGAGAGAGCATAAGCGGTTTGCGGTTTGGTCAGGTCGAGCTTGTGGGCGGAAGTAAATTTAATTACCAGCTGGTGTGTCTGGTTGATCGCCTGGGCGGCGGAAAACTCAACTTTTGTCAAAGACGCAATGGTGGTTTGAATGAGGATATTAGGGTCAAGACTTTGACCGTCAAGGACAATTTGGAGACCGCGCGAGCCGAGGGGTAAGTAAAATTGATAATAGGCTTTATACGTCTGGTTGAGATTGGTCGGAGCGGGGACGGGATAAGTGTAGTCGTAAGTTAGAGTGTAGTCGACTTCCCCGCCGTCTTTGATCTCGACTAAGTAAGTTTGTTTCCTTTTGAGATAAAAATTGATTTTACTAACGGAGAAGTTGGCTTCGTTTAGATAGATGGTGTCGGGCCGGCAAGTGAAAGATGATAACTGCGGGTGGCAGGCAAAAGGTTTGATTTCGCCCGCAAGACGGGCTTCCTCCCCGAGAGAAATAAGCTGGGGGTCTCTGAACCAAAGATTGGTTTCGTTGTAGGTGATGGTTTTTAGAAACGAGCGCGCCAGAGTGGCGAACTTGATTTCGCCAGCGAGGAGTTTGTCGGAGAGGGCTTGGGTGACCGCGGTGACAACATCAACTCCCCGACCGGCAGTAGGATTGCTGGCCAACTGATTGAGATTGTCGGGGGTGATTGTTTGACCGTCAGGGAGATTAACACTGCCCATCTCATCAAGGATGAAGTTGAGGAAGTTCAGGTTCAGACCGATGACGCCATCAAGCTTGGTACTCTTGAAGCGCTCGTAGAACCAGGCGACTTGGTTGGCCGAGTGAGCGAAGTCGGCGTCGAGATTGCTATCGTGAAAGAGCCAATTGGTTTGACCAAGTAAGTTTTTTAGTATGGAAGGAGGCTCGATGCGACCCTCGATCAGTCGATCAAGAGTAAGGGAAGAACCGACCTGCCAACCAACGATCTTCCCCTGGTCCAGGGTAACGATGCCATAGGAGGTGATGAATCCCCCACTGGGCCGGAGTTCGTTTTGATCCTGAATGATAAAGAGATAACGTTGGAGATCTTTGTTGCCGGTAATGGCAGCGACTAAGTTTAACAGTGGGAGCCCGAGATTAATTTGGGATTTTAATAAATTGATTTGTTGATTGAGGTCTGCCGCTTTCAGCTTCTCTCCATAGCCAAAGGGGAGTTCGATTTTCCCAATTAACAACTGAATTTGGGAGAGTTTCTCGGACAGGCCGACGAGATTGACCCGCAGAGCGGCAGTGATTGCCTGATGATCAACCTCCTGTTTCCCGAGCAACCCCTGATAGAGCTGGTTCCCGAGAGCGTAGGAATCCAGAACCGATTCCAGGACTTCCTGACTAGACCCGAGAATGGAGATGAAATTACCAGTGTTCTCGACTTGCTTGGGGCTGATGAGCAAGAGGGCGGGGGCGATAGCTTGATAAGAACTTTGAGAGATGGCGGTCAGGGCTTGGGCACGATTTAAGAGGCGGCGCGATTTTTCCTCCTCCCCGATCCGGATGTGCTGATAAGCCTGATAGGTGTCATTGGTGCCGGCATAGAGGGCGGCGGCCGTGGTTAAGAAAGGAATAAGAGCTAATAAAATTATGACGATAATGGCGAGTCTGAGCAATTTGTAGATGCCTCTTTTTTCGGTCTGGTGAAGATCTTCTTCGAGTATTTTTTTTCGGGGGAGTCTTTCTTTCAGGTTGTTAATCATTAACCGGAGACGACCCGGGGAAACATTTTTGACCGATTTTGTTGGTTCAAGACGGTGCAAGATCGGGGTCGGTTCGGGGATTATCTCTTCGGCTTGGTTGGATAGCGCCAGGCAGTTATCGACAAGCTGATCCAGACGATCGGCGAGAGCCACCTTTGGCTGCCAGTTTAAAAGTGCTTGGGTTTGGATGGAAAGATCGGTGATGTCATCTTCATGAGGGCTGGTTTTCCCCTTGAGGTCGAGGTCAAGAGTTAAATCTTTTTTTTCGAGACTTTTTTTAATAAGGTAGGCTATTTCCAGGTCGGTTATTGCTTCACCGGCGGCGGTGAAAAATTCTCCGGAGGTGTTGGTAACAAACAGGCTTTTGATAATTAATTGGCAGAGATCTGATACCGAGGTGGGGTAATAGAGATTTTTGCCGGAGGAGCTGACGGTGACTTTTTTTGCTCTCGCCGTTTGGCAGAGCCATTCCTGGAGATCACCAAGAGGCTGTTCGCTGTCGACGTCATAAAGGTCGAATGTCAGGATTGATCTAAGATTAAACCGAGTGTCTTTCAAATGACCGTCGATGAGGGAGCGGATTTGGGTTGGCAAGTGCGTATCCGTTTGACTGTCAGCGGCGACAACAAGACAGGTTTTTCCGGTGTAGTCTTTGAGACTGTCGAGGGCGTCAAGGGCGAGGGTGTTTAGATTTTCATGTTGGTTCAAACTTATCAACAGAACCCGGTAGTCGGTCTCCTTTTTTTCTTTTGTTTCAACTTTGAGCGATAGATTTTTGAGACACTTCTCCACAGCCCGGCTTAGGGGGGCACTGTTCGACCATAAATAGAGGGTGGCTAGGGAAACGGACTTCACAAGTTAAGTATAGCAAGCCTTTGGCCGCCTAAAATTGTTCATGAATTGGCCGTTACTGACGTGCTTACGTTTTTTTCTTTGGTTTTTCTCTTCCTTTTCGTACCTGTTTCTCCATCTTTAGGTATCTGTTTTTGTTATTACGGTACACATGAAAACATTTTGCTTCGGTCACCAAACTTGTTATCCACAGAAAATAGACTATGGCGCAAAGATTAAGAAAAATTAGATTTGAGAATCGTCCCTCGACTCCTTCGGGAATACTCAGGACTTAGTTCGCTCGGGATGACAGATTACTGTCAAGGGCTTGGTTGACCAGTTGGTCGGCGAGTTTATTTTCAGCGCGCTTGACGTGGCGAAAAATAATATTTTTCAAAAGGCCTTTGTCTTTTAGTTCTTTGATCAGGCGGTGAACTTCAGCAACAAGGGTCTGGAGATGGACTTCTTTAACGCGGTATTGGCCGACAATTTGACGGACAATTAATTCCGAATCAAGGACGAAGGAGCAGTTATCGGCACTAACTGGATGTTCATTCAGGTGATGAAGAGCATGGATAACGGCCGTGTACTCGGCGACGTTATTGGTTTGTTGACCGATATATTCTGAGATCTCGAAAAGTGTTTCATTTCCAGCCTTGGCGGTAATGCCAATTGCGGCCGGGCCGGGATTACCGCGGGAGCCGCCGTCGGTGTTAATGGTGATTTCTGGATAATGCATTTGAGTTCTTGCTTGATTGATTTATTATTAGGGCAAGGGTGAGGACGATTATAAGTTGGTTCTGAGGTAACGTCCACCAGTAATGGTCCAGAGAGCCGGTCAGGAGAATAATACCAAAGAGGTTGAGGAGATAAGGGCGGGCTTTTTTGTCCTTGATTAGCCTTGATAGGGGAGCCCAAAAGATTTTAGTGACAATGGCAACGCCAAGTAAGCCGAGTTCGGCAAACATTAGAACAAAGGTATGGTGGACCGGCTGGAGAGTGGTGTAGGAGATTTGGCTGGCCGGAAGATAAGCGGCGAGACTGGGAATGAATTGTTTGAGGCCAACGCCAAGCAATAATTCATTGGCAATCATTTTGAAGGCGGGGAGGAGGAGAAAACGGCGGGTGGTGAATGATTGAACCAACCACGCAGGCAGATCGATTAGGTCTTTGAAAAGCGGGGCAAGGGAAAGCAGGATACTGACAAGCAAACTTTGAATGAAACCGATTTCCAGAATTTCGATCACAATGAAGGAGAGGAGGGCGGCTTTGGAGAAAGTGAGAAGAATTGCCAGGCCGAGGGGAGCTTTGGCAAGTTTTTTGCCTTGATAAATTAACGAGAGGATGACCAGCGAGACCAAGAGGTAGCCGGCTAATGAATTGGGGTGAGAAAAGGTAGCGTAGGGCCGAAGCATCTGGCCCCAGGGAAGATTTATTTTGGCGACGTTGGGGATGGCGATTGAAAGCGGTCGTTCACCGAGGAAATAAAAGAGGCCGCCCAGGGAAGATTGGAGGACAAACTGAATGACAGAGAGACTGATGATGAAAATCAACGAAAGGAAAAAGGGGAGGAGCACTTTCTTGGCCAGGTGATCGGTGGTAGCGAGGACGGTCAGGAGAAGTAAATAACTGCCGAGCCGAAGCCAGGCAAAAAAGGTGACTAAACTGAAGGAAGAGGCATAAAGATTGACGAAAATTAGGGCGGCGAAGAGCCAGCCTGACGGTTTGGAAAAAAAATCTATAACGACCGAGGTGGTTTTTTTAAAATTGACGGCCAGAAAAAGAATCAACAGGAGATCAGTGATATAGAAGGTGGGGGCAAGGTAATCAATCCGGAAACTGGCAACGTAGGATTCCGGCAACCAGAAATGGTAACCCAGTTGAAAGGGTAGACTGAAGATAAGAAGAAAAAAGACGATTCTTTTGAGCACTAAGTTGAATTGTACCCGACCTACTTGGCCTTGGGGATGACGAGGAGTTGGCGCAAAGGCGGTTCGCCGCGACTTTCGGTGGTGACCCCGCCATGTTGTTCAAGGTGAAGATGGACAATGCGGCGCTCGTAAGAGGAAAGATTACCGAGAACAACCTCCTGGTTTAGGGAAATGGCCTTTTCGGCGGCAGATTCGGCTAGATTTTTTAGAGAGTCCTCGCGGCGCTCCTGGTAGTCATTGATATTGACGCTGACGCGATACCATTTTCCAGTCCTTTGGCTGATCATGAGGGAGAGTAGAAGTTGAAGGGCGGTGAGGCCTTCGCCGTGGTGGCCGATGTAGATACCGGTCTCTTCTTCCGGTAGCTGGATGTGGACACGAACAGAATCGTCCTCGGCCATTTCGACTGTAAATTGGTCTTCCCGAAGCTCGAGAAGAGAAAGAACGTTTTCGATGAGCTTTTGAACTTTTTCGGTGGCCATGTTAGTTAACTGACAATTGGTAATACTATTTAGAATTTGGTTTCCCCGGCAGGAAGCTCATAACCCGGGCGAGGGTCGGTTTCAGGCCGCCGGGACCGGAGACAAGATATTGTTGGACCAAGGAAAAAACGGTAGTGATGACCCAGTAAAGAGCCAGGCCGGAGGGGAATTTGAGGGAAATGAGGACGGTCATGGCGGGCATGATGAGAAGCATTTGCTGGGACATGCTTTGGACCATCTCCATACTGTTCTCTTCTTTTTGTTTCTCTTTTTTGTCTTTTGGCGCCTTCAAGTGGCTTTCGAAACCAGAGGTCATCATGAGAGAAAAGACAAGCTGAGAAAGACCGGCCAGAACGGGGAGAACGTAGTAGGGGTCGGGCTTACCTAGATTCAACCAGAGAAAGTTGAGATTGAGCGCCTGGCCGTTTAGTTCCGGCGCGTTGATGAACTCAATAAAAACTTGGTAGAGGGCGATGAGAACGAGAAGCTGGGCGATCTGAGGCAGACAGCCGGAGGCGGGGTTAATGCCGTGTTGTTTGTAAAGCTCGAGCTGGGCGAGCTGGAGTTTCTGTTTGTCCTTGTGTTTCTCCTTCAAGCGATCGAGGTGGGGCTTGAGTTCCTGGAGTTTTTTGGCGGACTTGAGGGAGGGAATGGTGACCGGCACCAAAACGCCGCGGATGATGAGGGTGAGGAGAATGATGGCAAAGCCGAGGTTGTTACCGGTGAGACCATAGAGAAAGATCAGCAGTTGATTGATGGGGTTAACGATGAAATTTAGCATTGTTTTTTAGATTTTTACCTGCCCGCAGATGCTAAAGCATCAGCTTTTGCAGGCGGGGGGCACTGGATCTAAGTGGGGCGAGTTAGAGTAAGGATGACAGCGAAAAAGCCTTTTTATACCCAGGACACTGCCGTGAATGATACCATATTTTCTAATCGCGGTGGCGGCGTAGGCCGAACAAGTGGGGGAGTAACGGCAGGCATAGCCGCTACCGAAGAGAGAGCGACCGAGAAGGTGGTGAAAGGGAGAGATAAGGCGACGGTAGAGCTTTAGGAACATAACTGTTTTAGATCGCTGAGAATTTGGTCGCGGGTTGAAGAAAAGACGTTCTTTTTGGGAATGATGAGAAAATCCTTACCTTGGGGAAACTGATTAAGATTAAGGCGGATGATTTCGGTGATGAGTCGCTTGAGACGGTGACGGGCAACTGATAGAGGAGCGAGCTTCTTGCTAACCAGAAGGGCAAAGCGGGGAGTAGCGGCTTCCCCGACAGACGAAGGGGCGGCCACGACAATGAAGAGCGGAGAGTGACGAGTAACGCCGTCTTTTCCAAGGCGGGCCCGGTCTGTTCTGAGACTAAGACGGTTCGGTTGGCTAAGCACTCAATTTTTTGCGGCCAATGGCGCGGCGACGGCTGATGACTTGGCGTCCGGCTTTGGTAGACATCCTGGCCCTAAAACCGTGTTTGCGAGCGTGTTTGATCTTTTTTGGCTGGTAGACTCTTTTTGGCATATGAGTGATATTTTAGCAGATATGGTATAATTTGGCTACGAGAAGTCGGTAAATGTGCGGCTAGCCATGACCGGCTTTTCTGCGTTTTAGACGAGACTTTCCAGGTAACTCGAGTTTTCCTTGTCTAAAAGCTTGCGTTCAACCAACCTGGCTTTAATTTTTTCAACTTTTTTCTTAATAGCAACTTTGGAAAATATTCTTCCAGCAATTGGAGCAAGGGCATCAGCAATTTGCACTTCTGAGTCGAAGTTGGACTTACTCACTAAACTGATTGAGGTTACATTATTTCTGTAAGACTGATTTTGTGCCTGATGAGTATTGTGGGCTTCGATTAGGTATATATCCTGCGATGGGTCAGATTCAGCAATTATTTTTCCCTTATTCTTATTTTTGTTTAACTGAATGAGAAACAGCTCGAGTAGACGAAGATACGACCGTTTAAGAATGGTTTTTGGCTGCCAACCGAGTTTAACGGCTTTTGTCTTATTGGTGATAATGAAGATGAGAGAAATATCCTTGTTATTGAGAACGGAGACAAATTCGGACCAAAAGGCAGTTTCAGTTTTGGGATCACGGAGAATGGAGAAGGGGCCTTTTTTGCGAGACATATCGCGGCTATGAAAAACTATTTCCTCATCTTTGAAGAATTTTTTCTTAATTTTCTTTATTTTGTTGTCTAGTTTTGAACGAAATGATTCAGGAACGAGAACGGCTGATAATACGAATAGCTTGGAGGGGTGTTCAAACGATGCCTTACCGCTCTCATCGAGGGAAATAATCTTATACCCAACCATAAATTGATATTACACCGGTAAATGCCGGCAGGAAAGTTTTTTGTATCCATTTGCTGTTTTTGAAATCTTTCCGCCAGGGAAAAACATGTTTTTGTTCGGGTATATTGGGGGTGGACAAAATGTGGAAAACTTGTAGAACCTAGGGTATGCAAGTCAATGAATCAGAAATTTGGGCAAGTGTCTGCGGCGAGCTGGAGGTAGCGATGTCGTCGGCGACTTTTGGCTACTATATCAATCCCTGTTTCATCAAAAGCATCACCGCGGTCGACGCCGAGAGAGTGATTGTTCAACTGGCATCGCCTTCGGCCTTCCACCTTACCCAAATTGACAACCGCTACTACGGGCAAATTAAGCAGGCAATGGAAAAACAACTGGAGAAGAAGGTGGAGTTGGCGCTGGTGGTTGGACAGAAGTCCGCTGACGCTTTCGCTGCGGAAGGACAAGGCAGAACCCAAGGTGGTGAGGTGGCGGAAATTAAGGAAGGGTTGTTCGCCCAGAAGCAAGGCGATGCCAGCGGAATAAAGGGTCTTTTTCCCCGCTATACCTTTGATTCGTTCGTGGTGGGGAGTTCAAACAATCTGGCTTACGCGGCGGCAAAAGCAGTCGTCCTCTACCCTGGTATCCGCCATAACCCGCTCTTTATCTGGGGCGGAGTGGGCGTGGGCAAGACGCATTTGATGCAGGCTGCCGGCCACGCTTTGGCGAATAAAGGAATGAGTAAGGTAACTTATGTCACCAGTGAACAGTTTACAAACGACCTGGTCAGTTCACTAAGGTCAAAGACCGTCGGCGCTTTCAAGGAGAAATATCGGAGGGTCGGGGCGCTTTTGGTTGATGACGTCCAGTTTTTTGCGGGCAAGGAGTCGAGTCAAGAGGAGTTTTTTAATACCTTTAATGTTCTTTACCAAAATGGTGTGCAGATAGTGCTAACCTCCGACCGGAAACCGCAGGAGATCGATAAACTGGAACAAAGGCTGGTGAGCCGCTTCCTGGGTGGGCTGACGGTTGATGTGGGGCTACCGGACTATGAGATGAGAGTGGCGATCATCACCAAGAAAGCGGCGGAGGTGGGTCTAGCGATCGGCACGGAATTGATTAACCTGATCGCCGCTAACGTAGTGACCAATGCCCGCGAACTGGAAGGGGCACTGATGCGGGTCGCAGCCGAAGCGAGCTTAAAGGGTGGGGCAGCCGATGTGGCAATGGTCGAAAAAATCGTCGGCGTCAAGCAACAACGGGAGACAAGGAAACTACGGCCAATTCAACTGATTAGTTTGGTGGCAAAACATTTTGAATTCAAAAATAAGGATTTGTTGGGGAAGAGCCGCAAGGCGGAATTAGTTTTGGCGCGACATATCGCGATTCATCTACTGCGTAATGAATTAGGTCTGCAATTGGAGAAGGTGGGGGAGCTAATGGGCGGGCGGGACCATACGACGATCATGCACGCCGATGAGAAGATTAAACAGGAATTTGAAGTTAACCAGACCGTACGGGAAAATGTAATGAAGTTAAGACAAGAAATGTATTTGTGAAGAGCTGGGGATAAAAATGAGAAACAAGAAAAAGATGGCAATAATTATGCACAAAGAATCCACAGCGTCAGCTCTTAGTCCACAGTTATTGGCGATCAGTGGGGAGTATAAAGGGGTAGGAAATGGCGATAAGGCGATTAAAAATTACTTGACCACATTGGGGGTGGGCAGGGCACGGGCGCGATGTTAACATATCAACAGGATCTATTAATACTGATACTAAATATTAAGAATAAAGTAATAAGAAGAAGAGAAGAATGAAGATCAATGTTTTGGCCGAAAATTTGAAGAAAGGATTGTCAATTTGTATGCGCGGGGTGTCGACGCGGGTCCAGTTGCCGATCTTGTCGACGATGCTACTAAAGGCGAGTAAGGAAGGGTTGGTTTTGTCGGCAACCGATCTGGAACTGTCTTTTCGGGTAAAGGTGCGGGCGAAAGTTAGCGAAGAGGGTGAGATCGCGGTGCCGGCAAAATTGTTTGCCGATTTGGTGGCCACTTTGCCGGTGGGGGTGGTCGATCTTTCCGACAAGAAACAAACGCTTATTATTGAAGGCGAAAAAGTGATGGCGGAGGTAGTGGGGCAGAGTAGCGAAGAATTTCCGGCCCTGCCAAAAGCGAAGGGGAAGGGGTTGGAAATAGGGGTGGCGGAATTGGTGGAGAAGGTGGAACGGGTTGGGGTAGCGGCCGCGAAAGATGACGCGCGGCCGATACTGGCCGGGGTCCTTTGGGTTTTGGACAAGAAACAAATTACTTTGGCGGCGACTGATGGCTATCGACTGGGGGTGGACTACTTCAAAAACGATGTCCCTGAGACCTTGGGGGATAGCCAGAAGTTTGTTTTGCCGGTCAGAGCGCTGATGGAGTTGGTTCGAGTCCTGGAGCCGGCAATGAAAACGGTGAAAGTAGAGTTTGATAACGACAAACAGCAGGTGATTTTCCTGGCCGAGGATATCGAGATGAGCAGCCGCTTGATCGCCGGCGAGTTTCCTCCCTACACGAAAGTGATTCCGACCGAGAAGAAGATTACGGTAGTGATTGACAAAGAAGCTTTGTTGGAGGCAGTGAAGAGAGCGTCGCTTTTTGCCCGGGACAGCGCCAATGTGGTGAAGTTGGCGGTGACGGGCGAGGGGGTGGCAGTGACGGCCCAAAGCGACCAAATGGGGGGTAGTCAGACAACAATTGAGGCCGAGGTCGAAGGCGATGAGGTGACGATCGCCTTCAACGCCCGGTATCTACTCGACTATTTAGGGGTGGTGAGAGAAGATAAGATCACCTTGGAGACGGAGGGAGAGTTAAAACCGGCGGTCTTTAGGATCGAGAAGAGTGATTTTCTGCATGTGATTATGCCGGTAAGGACGCAGAACTGAACGTTCGCGGCTCGAAGGATAATTTTTCTAGGGGATCGCTCAACAGCGAAAAATCACCCGTTCTGTGCCGCTATTGATTTTGCACGGTACTAGTTGCATAGAGGTAGTTACTCGATTGGAGGAGGTAGATGGGGGAAAGAACAGAATTTTCGAGGTAGAGACCAAGGGAGAGACGGCTGGGGGTGAGATTTTGGATATCGGGAGCGCTAAGAAAATACTGTTGGCTGGTTTCCGGTTTGACGAAGAGGCGGAAGAAATCGGAAGAAGGGCGAGATTTGAGCTGATCAACAGTGGCAATAAGATTGGTGGTACTTTTTGTGAATGACGGAATTGGATTGATGATGGTTAGCTTGATGATTTTGTTGGCCCGATCAAAGGCGGCGCTAATATAGGGAACTTCCTGCTGATAAATAGGCAGGTTGTCTATTTGGGGAGTGAGAATTATTTCTATAAATTGGGCGTTGGCAATATTTGAAGGTTCGGGCCATTCCCCCCCTGCGGAGAAGTAAGAATATCTTTCGAGCTTGAATTTAATTTCCGGGGCAAAGACCTGGAGGGAGTTGACGAGATTAATAGTGTCGAGAGCGAGTGAGGCTGGTGAGCGAAAAGTGCCGGTTTTGGCAATCTTGGTTTCGTCATTGCGGCCGAGACTAATTTGGTGAGCGATAAGGTTGTGATTAAGGTAGTAATCGGGCCCGGTCCAAGTTTGAACCTGGATAAAGGGGGTGGTGATGGTTTCCGGTTCGGTAGATAGTTGGAATTGGCTGATTATTTTTTCAGTATTAAGTTTGATGGTGGTGGTCGGTGGAATGACGTAAGTTGTCACTTCACTGACGCGAACAACGCTTTCAGCTTGGGCAAGGTCGATAGTCGCGGGCGGGGTGTAGACGGTGGGTTCAACGAAAATTGGGGTCGGGGTAGCCAGCGGACCGATAAGGGGAAGGCCGGGGGCTGGCCGGCGAGTGAGTGAGGTGAAGAGGAAGAAGAGAATAAGGATGACAATCGCGGAGAGCCCGATAAGGAGGCGGGGGTGGCGGCTGATAAAATTTTTGAGGCGGTTAAGGTCCAACATAGCGATAAATATCTCCTAATCCAAAGATTTCGTAGTGGAGGTGCGGGCCGCTAGAACGGCCGGTATTACCGGAAAGGCCGATAAGCTGGCCGCGTTTGACCGGTGTCGGCCCCCCTCTTTTGATGTTACCAGCGTTAAGGTGGGCATAGGTAGTGAGGAAGCGGATGGTTTTGCCGGTGGCTGGGTTTTCGCAGGAACCGATAATGGCGATGTAGTTACCATAGCCGGCTGGGGAGTTGTCGCCGGCCTGAAAGAAATAGGCCTGGCCATCGTGAGTGGCCTTGACGGGAGTATTCATCGGCGTACCGTAGTCGATGGCCTCGCCTTCGGAGATGAAACCGACGCCGGCGATATTAATACCCCAGCCGGAAGTATGACTACCAGTATTTGGTCCCTGATTGATGCCGTAGCCGCTTTGGGGTTTGCCTTGGGGACAGCTATCGGGGAGAGCGCCGGGAGGGAGAAGGGCGGGGCGGCCCTCGCCGATAACGCCGAGACGGGAAATATCGCTAACGCCCGATTCGAGGTGGGCAATGGTAGTGATAATCGGGGCGACGGTGATGACGGTGATATAGAGAAAGAAACCGACGACGGCGGAGATGACCAGAGCGACCCCGGCAGACATGGCCGCAATTGAAGTAGCCGCCCCCAAACTTCCCAGGAGACCGCCGGCGCCAGTGAGAAGAAGAAGCGGGGCGGCGGCAATGGGCTTCCAGTCAAACTCTTTTTCACCAGTGAGAGCGTGGGCAAGACCGTTGAGGGTATTTTTGACAAGACCGAAGGTTTTTTCGGTTAACCAGCTACCGACCGCTATGGCGGCGGCGACCAAAAAACCGACTCCACCCGTAGGTACCCCGAGAGCGGTAGCTAGTACCTGCAATCCTCGTTTGGCACCTTCTTTGGCGAGGAGTTTGACACCCTCCTGCAGTCCGCGTTTGAGGATAAATTCGGCGCCTCTCTTGAGAGTTTCATTGGCGACGCGGGAGACGACTTCTTTGGCGAGCCAATTCTTAAACTGACCGACGATGCGATTGCCGATAAAGTTGCCGATCCTGCCCTGAAGGTATTGGAATGGATGAGTGACGGCATTGAAGACCTGGCCAACCCGGCCAGGAAGAAAACCGGAAATACGGTTAGTCAGAGTTTGGTAAGTGGCGGCCAGACCGGAAAGAGGAGAGGGGCGAATTTCGGTGCCTAATTTAGAACCGTCGAGCTGTTGGTAAGTCGCTTCGAGCTGTTTAAGGACGTTCGGGTTTTCGTGAGCAATTTTGGCGAGGGGCGAGTTTGGATTTTCGGCAATGATTTTTTTGGCATTGGCGAGGGCGAAACCCATGGCATAGAGCTCGAGGGCAGTTTTGTCGAGGGTTTTGCTGTTTGGTTGATTAATTTCACCAATGACGACTTTGGCGGCGGCGCCGTCTTTGGTGGGAGCAACCCGGGTGACGAGGTTAGCGGCGAGGGCGACGGAGATGAATTGTTGACGTTGGGTGGGAGTGATGGTTCTGGTTAAATCAGCCATGACCTCATCGGAGGCATTATTAGCGCTGACGGACGAGACAAATTTGGCGGAGAGAGCTTTGACTCTTTCGGTTTTTTCTTCAAAATCGGGAGGAAAGGCGAGGGTAATAATCGGCGCGGGTTCCGGGGCGGTAATGGTTTCGAGGCCGGTGACGAGAATATCAGGAGCGACTTGAATCCGGGAAGGGATGGGACTATTGAACTGAGGGGTGGCGGTGGGGATGACGATTTGTTCGACTTGGCGGTAAACATCAACGGTGGTTGAGTGGAAGCTAGGAATATCGGCGAGGGCTATTTCGATGGCTTCGTCCCGGTGTTCCGGTTTGGTTAGATCGAAAGTCCCGGTGGCGGTGCCGGCAATAATGATGGTGGTGAGGTTTTGAATTGATCTTTCTTTTTGCTGATCACTAATGGTTAGGCCTAACTGACTTTCGATTTGAGGAAGGGCGGCTTCGATGAGGTCGGCGCTGAAGGCGGCAACATCCAGAAGTGGGGGCCGTTTTCGGTCAACGTCTGCACTAATGTTTCTTAAGTTTTGGACGGTTTGGCCCTTGGCACGAAGAGACAGGATTTCGGCTTGACGGCGGGCAACTTCAAGAGCGACCAGGCGTTTGACTTGATCGCGGACGGTTTTTCGTTCTTTGGCGAGCTTGGCTTCGATTTGGGCATTTATTTTTTCGAGGGCATCTTTGTCCATGAGATAAAGATCGACGTTGGCGGCGATAACTTGGGTAATGTTGGTGGTTTTTTCGATGTCTTCTTTTGATTTTGGAGGAAGATCTAATCTTTCAGGATGTTGGCTGAATTCGATAAGGGCGGCGAGGGGGGTGGAAAGATGGAGTTGGTGAGCGGCATTATTGAGAGCTTCGATTTCAACATCAAGAAGCTCCGCAAAGTCTTTATCAGAGCGGATAATTTCCCTCAGTTGGAGAATCAGGTTTTGGTCCAATCGCGTCAAAAGATCAATGGAGGCTGTCGCCATAGCTATAGTTTACTATGCGATGGCTTGTTTCTGGCGTTCGAGGATCTCGGATGGTTTGCTGGTCGCCAGGGCGTGTTCGTCGGGAGAAGAGATAACCCGGATGGCGACGTGATTTTGACCGGCAAAGAAGAGGCCTTCACCAACAGCGGCGGAAAGAAGCATATGGCGTTCACCCTGGGAAAGGTAGAAAACCTGGGCGACCTGGTCGATGGCGGCGGGAGATTGCTTGAAGAGCATTTGGAGGGCGGAGTTGGTGACAATCGCCTTGCCGTAGGCTGAGGAGAGAAAGTCGTCGGCGTTTTGGGAAATGACGGTGACACCAAGGTAATACTTTCTAGCCCTTTTGACGAAACCCTGGAGAATTTTGGCCGAGTCCTCGTAGCGCATGAGGTACCAGGCCTCGTCAACAACGAGGAGGCGGCGGCGGAGATCCTTTCTGACCTTGGTCCAAACGTAATCGAGAATAATGAACATGACGATCGGGCGGATCTCGTCGGCCAGTTCACGGAGGGTAAAGACGGTAATCTTGCTGTCCAGATCAATGTTGCTTTGCTGGTCGAAGATGCCTTTGAGGGCGCCCATGACGTAGCGCTCCAGGCGGGCGGCGAGGTTTTTGGCTGACTCTTCTTCCATGCCGATGAGGGAACGATAGAGATCTTCCATGCGCGGGGCTTCAAGGATGTGGGTGGCGGGATCTTCGGTGATGCCTTTTTGGCGGTAAGTGAGGACAAGGGCGCGGTTCAAGGTAGCGTCCTCGATGGGCGACATCTGGCCCAACATGATCTTCAATAGTGAGTTCAAAAAGAGATATTTGTAGCCCATCTCGTCTTCGGTGCTATCTTTGGGGTTGGCGATCTGAAAGGGATTGATTTTGTGGGCGGAGGTGGTTGAGAAGGCGATGTAGTTGCCCCCGACGGATTTGGCGATCATTTCATATTCATTTTCCGGGTCGATGACGATGGTGTCGGTGTCGAACATGAAGGAGCGGAGGATCTCGAGCTTGACGAAGTAACTCTTGCCCGCGCCCGACGTTGCGAGGACAAGCATGTTCGCGTTCTCGAGGGAAAAGCGGTCGAAAATGACCAAAGATTCGTTGTGCATATTTATCCCATAGAGAACGCCTTTGTTATCCGAAAGATCGGAGGAGGTAAAGGGAAAGGTGGTTGAGAGAGCGGTAGTGTCCATGTTCCGGGTCACCAGGAGGCGGTCTTTGAAATAGGGCAGGGTGGTTTTGAAAGCCTCCTCCATGGAAAGAGAGGCAACTTTGCTGACGATGAGAAGGGAGCCGAGGGTGCTTTGAACCTGTTTGGTGATGGTGTTTAGTTCCTTGACCGACTCGGCGCCGATGGTGACGTAGAGAGAAAATTGATAGAAACGCTCGACGCCTTTGACTAATTGTGACTGGAGTGATTTGGCGTCTTCGAGAGCGGCTTCGGTCGCCGCTTGGGGGAGACGGCCGCGCTGGATATCGGTGCTGATTTCAGCCTCCATTTCGGCGATGCGGCGGCGGAGCTGGTCGAGGGTGCCCTTGCTTTCGGTAGGATAGATATACATGGCGATGTCGAGGGAGTGGTTGAAGTTGATGAGAGGCGAGAGCCAGTTGGCGGAGACGTAGCGGGGATAGCCGACGACAAAAAGGGTGCGCAGGTAAGTATCGCCGACCTTGAGGTCGGAAAAATCGACTTCGATGGCCGGGGGAGCGATGGTATTTTGGACATTGGCGATATCGGCTTCGGTTTGTTGACTGGCCTGACTCGGGATAGCACTGATGGGGGCCGGGGGTAAGATCGGGGTGGTCCCGCCCACAGCTGGCGCAGTTTTGGCGGGCAGGGTTTTTTTAGCAAAAAAGGGGAAGGCCATAGTTATTTTTTGGGTAGATTAATTTCCGGTTTCGGTTGGACTGGTGGCGTTTCCAGTTTTTCCTCCGTTTCAGGATGATTTTTGAGAATGGAGGCACTCGGGTTATAGATGTTGTA
>DATDRC010000031.1:0-5971 GCA_035291985.1 Patescibacteria group bacterium | reverse complement strand
ATTTTCTTAAGCCTAAGTACCGGAGTAGTTTTGGCCGCGAGTTTAAACGTAAAAATTTCTCAGCCAAAAAGCCCAACTAACCAGAATACCTTCAACGTCAACTTCGTTGCCCTGGATATCGACGATCGACCCGTCACCGTCAAGTGTTTCAAGAAAGGCCCGTCCGATGGTGGTTTTTCTCAATTTGGTTCCGATTTTAACTTGATTGCCGGCGGCAATAGCGATAACTGTTCCGTCGATAGTTCAGTTGTCAACAACCAGGGCACATATCAATTCTTTGTCCGGGCCACTGCCGGCAGCGATACGCTTGACAGTGCCATTGTCACCGTCGACTACAACACCAGCGGCCCCGGCACACCCTCTGACTACGTTAAGGAACAGGTTAATAGCTGCACTTTCAAACTGAAATTCAAGACCGCCAACGACGGCGGTAAGACCGTCAAGGTTGAGTTCTACCGCTCAGATCAAACTAGTTTCCAAGCCAATGCGGGAACAGTTTTCGCCTCCCAGGCAATTGGTTCAAATACTAATGGCGAGATTCAAAACACTGTTCCCGACTGCGCCAAAACCTATTACTACGCCCTCCGTGCTTTTGATAACGCCGGCAATGGCTCCGGTCTGGTCGGCGATTCCTTTACCACCACAACCACAACTACCTCCACCACGGCTTCTCCGGCTACCGCCCCGGTTATCGTTGCCGCCAGCCAGATTAGTTCGGGTGAAACAACCGCCGAGGTGACACCTTCGGAAACACCGGCCGCTCAAACAGAGGGCGCGGCCACAGAAGCCGTTAGCCCCACTCCCCAAGTTGAAGGCGCCGCCACCTCCGCTTGGTGGGCCGATTCCCGCTGGCGTTACCTGCTCGTAATTGCCGTCCTCGTCCTCCTCGGCTATGGCTACAAAAAGTACCAATCTAGCTAATTTACTTCTCCTCAGCGGCGGTTTGTTTTTGCTTTCATCCCTCTCGATTTTGGCCGTCACCTATCTTCCCCTCGCCAAACAGGAAGTTATTTATGAACTGAAACAAAAATCAGCCAAACCGGAAATCGAGGTAACTCCGGTTAATACCGACTTTGGTCTGGTGATCAGGAAAATCGGCGCCAATGCCGCCGTTATTGCCAATGTCGACCCCTTTAATTCACGGGAGTACCAAACCGCCCTTAGCCGGGGGATTGCCCATGCCAAGGGTACTGCCCTCCCGGACCAGCCGGGCAACGTCTTTCTTTTTTCCCATAGCAGTGCCGACTTTCTGACCGCCACCCGCTACAACTCGGTTTTTTATCTGCTCGACAAACTCATCCCCGGTGACCAGGTCGAGCTTTACTACCAGGGCAAGAAATATATCTATGACCTCACCAAAAAAGTTATCACTAGCCCTGAAGAAATTAGTTACCTAACCGGTGATAGTAACAAACAAACTCTGACCCTCATGACCTGCTGGCCTCCGGGTACGAGCCTTAAAAGACTCATTTGGCAAGCCGAACTCGTCCGTGTACAATGATTTTTGATGACTGCCAATCCCCTGCATCTTTTTTTGCCGCACGCGCACAATAACCACAAGGCCAAACTGCTCCATCACCAGTCGCTGCTGGTCCTGTTGGGCATTTTCATCATGGCCCAGTCCGCTCTGACCCTTTTCCACGGCGTTAGGCCCGGAGTTTTGGGTTACGCCTCCCAAATTTCTCCCACCGCAGTCATCGAATTGACCAACCAAAAGCGGATCGCGGAGGGTCAACTGCCGCTGAAAGAAAATAAAGCCCTCGATGAAGCCGCCGCGGCCAAAGCGGCCAGCATGATCGCCCAAAACTACTGGGCCCACAACGCCCCCAATGGCACCGAGCCCTGGAGCTTTATCCTCAATTCCGGCTATTCCTATCTCCACGCCGGTGAAAACCTGGCCCGCGATTTTCAGTCTCCCGGTGACGTCGTCGAGGCCTGGATGAAGTCGTCCAGTCACAAAGCGAATCTAATCAGCTCCAAATACCAGGATATCGGGGTGGCCGTCATTGATGGAAAAATAAATGGCGTTGAAACAACGCTGGTGGTGCAAATGTTTGGTACTCTTCAAAGTGCGGCCCCCACTGTGACTTCGGAAAAAACCTCTCTGGTCAAACAAGTTCTGGCCCAGGAATCGGTCCAGGCGCCTCTACCGAAAATCCAACTCTCTCCCTTTGACGTTTCCCGCTCCATCTCCCTCGCCTTTGTCATCCTCATCGTCACCGTTCTCGCCTTTGACTGGCTGATTGTCTGGCGCCGCAACCTGATCCGTATCTCCGGGAAAAACTGGGCCCACCTGACTTACTTCCTAACCCTATTAATTATTCTGGTCTTACTTAAACAAGGTCTGATTCTATGAAGAACAAGTCCCTCCGCCACATCAGCCACTATGCCATCCTCCTGATCCTGATGGTCACCGGTTTGATCATTGCCGCCGTTACCGGCAAAAGCACCGTTTTTCATACTATTATCCTTATCTCGATCGCCGTTGCCTATTTCATCTGGGGCATTATCCACTCCGCCCTTGAGGGCGAACTCCATTCGGAAATAATTTTGGAATATTTGCTCTTCGGTCTGTTAGGCTTGGCTTTGGTTCTTGGTGTGCTATATTACCTCTGATGAAAGGCGTTATTACCTGCGGGGGGTTAGGCATCCGTCTTCGCCCCCTAACTTTAGCCACCAATAAACACCTTCTCCCTATTTATGATCGGCCGATGGTCTTCTATCCCATTCAGACCCTGGTCAAGGCTGGGATCACCGAAGTCATGGTCATCGTTGGTGGGCCCCACGCGGGACATTTCCTTAGTGTTCTCAAAAATGGTAAAGAGCTGGGACTAAGCCATCTCGAGTTTGCTTATCAGGAAAACGAAGGTGGTATCGCCGCCGCCTTGGCTTTGGCCGAAGATTTTGCTGATGACGATCCGGTTACCGTTATCCTGGGCGATAATACCACCGATACCGACATTTCTAAGACTGTAAAAAATTTCAAAGATGGAGCAGTCATGTTCCTAAAAGAAGTCCCCGACCCGGAAAGGTATGGTGTTCCCGTTTTCGATTCAAAGAACCCGGATAAAATTATCTCTGTCGAAGAAAAACCAAAACAACCGAAATCAAAATACGCCTCGACGGGTTTATATATCTTTGACGGCAAATGTTTTGACTACATCCGCGGTCTCAAACCCTCAGCCAGGGGAGAGTTGGAAATTACTGATGTTCAAAATGAATACATCAAAGCCGGAAAAATGCGTTGGGAAAATCTGACCGGTTATTGGACCGATGCCGGCAAGTTCGAAACGATGTTTGCCGCCAACGCTTACTGGGCCAAAAAGAAAGGCATAGTCGCGTGAAACTATTAGTCACCGGCGGGGCCGGCTTTATCGGTACCAATTTCGTCAGATACTGGGTCGATAGATATCCGGAAGACGAGATTGCCGTTTTGGACAAACTGACCTACGCCGGCCATCTGGAAAACCTGAAAGGTTTAAAGATCGATTTCATCAAGGGTGATATCTGTGACCGAAAAGTCGTCGCCCGGGCCATGGCGGGGGTTGACGTTGTTGTCCACTTCGCCGCCGAAACCCACGTCGATCGCTCCATTATCGATCCGGATATTTTTATCAAATCCAACATTATCGGTACCGAAACCCTCTGCCGGGCCGCGATCAAGGCCAAAATAAAGCGTTTCCATCATATTTCTACCGATGAGGTCTTTGGCGCTCTCGCCCTCACCACCAACGGTAAGTTCACCGAGAAAACCGCCTATTCCCCGCGCAGTCCCTATGCCGTTTCCAAAGCCACCTCCGACTTTATTGTTCGGATGTACCATCACACCTACGGTCTGCCCATTACCATCACCAATACTTCAAATAACTATGGCCCCTATCAAGACCCCGAAAAATTCATTCCCCGAATGATCACCAACGCCATCGATAACCAGCCACTCCCCATCTACGGCGATGGTCTCTATGTCCGGGATTGGATTCATACTTACGATCACTGCACGGCGATCGACCTCATCCTGACCAAAGGTAAGGTTGGCGAAACCTATCTTGTCGGCGCCAATAGCGAGCGAAACAACCTCACCGTCGTCAAACTCATTCTCAAGTATCTTGGCAAACCGGAGTCGCTCATCACCTTTGTCAAAGACCGGCCCGGCCACGACCGCCGCTATGCCTTGGATAGCCGCAAAATCAAACGGGAATTGGGCTGGAAACCGGAGCACAAATTTGAATATTGGCTAAAAAGAGTAGTTAAGTGGTATGTTGATAATGAGGCTTGGTGGCGGCCGTTAAAAAAACGCGCCGAGTCGATTTATAAGTAAAAATGAAACCCCAAAAACCGATTTTCTCAGACAAAGACATATTAGACAGACTGACTGGCAAAATCACTTTTGCCGAAGTGCCCGAGAAATGGCAACCGATCCAGGGAACATATACACGAAGAGCAATTGCAGAGATCGATGGCGCTTCAATTATCGACCTACCCGACTTTAGAACCCCGGCCAATTTGTTTGCCGAACTTGGCCGCATCAGTAAGGGCGGGACGATCGAGTCTTCCCCGGAAATAGCGGTCACTCAATGGTCGTATTCAACCTTTCCACCCAATTCACCCAAGGCCTGGCATCTCCATGGTTTGCGTGACGGTCAGTGGGACTGTTGGGCAATCGTTCCATATCCGGGTATGGTTCTGCGCGTCGGCCTTTGGGATATCAGAAAGAGTTCTCTCACGTCAGACGCAAAACTCAAAACCGATTTTGATGACTCGGGCACCCGTTTGGTTCTCATTCCTCCCGGAGTCGCCCACGGAGTTTGCGCCTTTGAAAAACAGGGTATTCTGTTTTACATCACTACAAAAATGTTTGATAAGCAATACCCGGACGAAGGTAGAATTCCCTGGGACATGGAAGATAAAGATTTTTGGATGAGTAGATGAAGAAAAAAATATTGGTGACTGGCGCATCAGGCATGGTTGGTTCCCGTTTCTGCGAAACTTTTAAGGAGGCAGGTAGGCTTTTGACCCCCGACCTTGACGTCTTTGACCTGACCCGGCCGGAGAGTGTCAGCTCCTATTTTTTGGATCACCCCGACATTGGCGCGGTCATCAACTTGGCCGCCTATACCAATGTCTCCGAGGGCCAAAAACAAAAAGGTGATAAAGCCTCGCTTTGCTATCAACTCAACGTTGTCGGTACCCAAAATCTGGTTGATCAAATCAAGGATAAAGATATTTATTTAATCCATATTTCCACCGATATGGTCTTTCCGGGTGACGCCGTCGACCCCGGCCCTTATGCCGAAGACCATCCCATCAATCCGGATGAAAATCGTCTCACCTGGTACGGCTATACCAAAGCCCTGGCCGAACGAATCGTAACCTCCACCTTGCCTTCTACCGCAATATTACGTCTTATCTACCCCGTCGTCGCCAGCTACGAACTAAAACTCGACTATCTGCGTGCTCCATTGGCCTACTATGAAAAGAATCACTCACTCTACCCAATTTTTACCGATCAGCAGATGAACATCTCCGCCGTCGATGAAATCTGTTTAGCCTTAAGTCAGCTTCTCGCCCGGCGCCCGTCGGGAGTCTTTCACGCCGGCAGCTCCGATATCACCACTCCTTACCAGGTCATGGTTCAACTCTTTGATTTGGTCTCCGGCCACCACGACATGGTCAAGCCAGGCAAGACCGACCCAACCCGCTACCCCCAGTTTGGGGGCTTACTAAACCAGGAAACCGAGAAACGCCTTGGGATCCATTTTTCTTCCACCAAGGAAATCATCGACCGCCTTTACAGCTCTAAACATTAAGGGATACGGGCCGTGAGGCAATTTGTAACTTAACATCTCAGTTTTCCATTTTTGTTGCATCTCAATTTTCGTAGTATGATAACCACTAACCACCCGGCTCCAGTCGCAATTTGCGGGAGCTAACGTCAACTATGGGTTGAAGGTTTTAATGACTGTTAAAACCT
>DATDRC010000030.1:0-2333 GCA_035291985.1 Patescibacteria group bacterium | reverse complement strand
CGGGGCGGGTGGGTTTAAAGCTTGGTAATATCTGATCGCCGCGCCGCCGATAAACCACAACAGCGTAATCGCCACGAAGGCAATCGCCCCATATTTGATCGCTTTCCGGGTTACCACCGCGGTCTCGGTTAATGTCGCCATTCTTAAGTTCAAGTATACTATCTCTAGCATGAATCAGACTACCGTTCGTACCCGTTACGCCCCCAGCCCAACCGGTACTCCCCACATCGGTAATACCCGGACCGCTCTCTACGCCTTTTTGCTGGCCCGCAAATATGGCGGCCAGTTCATTCTCCGCATTGAGGACACCGACCAAAAGCGGACCGTTCCCGGTTCGTTGGAAAAAATTTATGCCATCCAGGAATTTCTTGGGACTACCCCCGACGAAGATCCCCAAAAAGGCGGACCTTTTGGCCCCTATGTCCAAACTCAAAGACTGGACATATATCAAAAATACGTCCAAAGACTTCTCGCCAAAGGAGCCGCCTACGAAGATGGGGGCGCCATCCGTATCAAAATGCCAAAGGACGGTTATACCGTCTGGCACGATCTGGTTCAGGGAAAAATTTCTATCCCCAACCAGGAGGTCGACGACAAAGTTCTGCTGAAAAGCGATGGCGTTCCCACTTACCACCTGGCCGCCATGATTGACGATCACTTGATGGAAATCAGCCATATTATTCGCGGGGTTGAATATATTGTTTCCACCCCGGTCCACCTCAAAATCTACGAAGCCCTCGGTTGGAAATTTCCCCAGATTGCCCACGTGCCGCTCCTCCTCGGACCGGACCGGACAAAACTAAGCAAACGCCACGGCGCCAAGTCCGTCCTTGAGTACCGTGACGAGGGTTATCTGCCCGAGGCGATCAACAATTTTCTCTTTTACTTAGGCTTTTCCTATCAGGACAACTCGGCTGTTCTTTCCCTCGACGACATGGTAAAAATCTTTGACGAGACCAAGATCCAGAAACAAAATGCTATTTTTGATCTTCAAAAACTAAATCACTTCAACAAAGCCTGGATCAAACGCCTTGCGGACGAAGACTTATTGGAAAGAGTTAAACCATTTTTGAAACATCAGGTCGCCGACGATACGCTCCGAAAGATTCTCCTCCTGGTCAAAGAACGCATCACCAAATTGGCTGAACTGGACCAATTCAGCCAATTCTTCTTTGCTCGACCACTTCCCCAAGTCCAAACCGAGCAAACCAAGGACTATCTCGCCGACGCCCTCTCCGTTTTGGAAAAAAACGCTTGGACCAAAGAAGCCATCGAAAGCGCTCTGGCCAATTCGGCCAATGCCCAAGGTTGGAACCGGGGCGAGTATTTCATGGCTCTTCGCTTGGCCGTTGCCGGCAGCCGCGTCACTCCGCCCTTGACCGAATCAATGTTAATTATTGGTCAGGCTGAAATCCTGGCCCGCCTGAAACAGAATTTAACTTAACATGGATACCCCTGCCCTAGCCAGCTCCGCCCTCGGCGCCCTCCAGAAAAGAAAAGAACTCCTTAACCGAAAGCTCCTCAAACACAAAGCCGCCCGCAGTTTTTTTGGCCAGGCCTCCCTGATCGCCTACGAACTAAGACAAAAGTCCACCCGCCTTCTCGCCGGCGCCGGTCTGACCGGAGCCCTTTTACTCTCTCCGATGACTCTTCCTTTGTTGACCGGGCAAACGACTCGGGTAGTCAAAACCGAGACCACCGCCGCCGTCCTCATGCGCACCCTCGCCCCGATTACTCCCCACACCCCGGCGAAATTGGAAGCCGACCAGGCGGGGAAAATTGAAGCCGCCATTCTGGATTCGACCGGTCTCCCGGCCAAAGTAGTTCTCGAGGGTCAACAGCTCAATCATCAGGTCGGCTACATCGGTTACGAACAGCACCTGCGCCGTTTTCCCGGTGACACCCTCCTCGAACACGATGACGAACAAATCGCCGGCGTCGCTCCGGGACTGGGCGCCTGGGGTTACTTTGCCCGAAGCAAAAGCGAGTTTACTACCCAGGATTACTTACGCGAAAAATATTACTCGGTCGCCCAGACTCTTTACCTGCCCAATTGGAATACCGACTTTGTCAAACTGCGCGATTGGTACAAATACAGAAAGATTCTGGTCATCAATCCGGCCAATGGCACCGCCGTCGTCACCGTCCTGGGGGATGCCGGCCCGGCCAAATGGACCGGCAAGCAATTCGGCGCTTCTCCCGAAACGATGAAAGCCCTCAATCTCCACAAAGGACCGCGCAAGGGCCTGGTGCTATTCTTATTCTTAGACGACCCGGAGAATCAAATTCCCCTGGGACCGGTCACCCATCCCTTCTCCACCCCCGAGGTAGCC
>DATDRC010000029.1:0-3776 GCA_035291985.1 Patescibacteria group bacterium | reverse complement strand
CCAAACCCTCAAAGGCTTTCGCGACTTTCTGCCGGAAGAAGCATTAAAGCGCCAATACATTCAACAAAAAATTGAAAAGGTCTTTGCCTCATACGGCTTTGACCCTCTGGAAACACCAGCCTTGGAATACGCCGAAACCCTAATGGGCAAATACGGCGCCGAAGCAGACAAACTCCTGTATCTCTTTGAAGACTCCGGCGGCCGCAAAATCGGCCTCCGCTATGACCAAACCGTCCCTATTTCAAGAGTCGTTGCCCAGTATGGCCAACTCTTCCCAACACCCTTCAAGAGATACCAAATCCAGCCCGTCTGGCGGGCCGAAAAACCCCAAAAAGGCCGCTACCGTGAATTTCTCCAGTGTGACATCGACACCTTTGGATCCGATTCCTATCTAGCCGACGCCGAGATCATTTCCTGCACCATCGACGCCCTCAAAAGCATTGGTTTTGCCAAACCACAAATGTGGCTAAACGACCGAACTGTCTTCGATGCGCTCGGCCTGACCAAAAAGGAGATCATTATTGTCGATAAACTCGACAAGATCGGCCAGGAAGCGGTCATCAAAGAACTGGAAAGCGCCGGCCGAAAAAATGCCCAAGCTCTCTTCAACTCCATCGAAAGCTCAGTAAAAACAGAAAGACTAAAAAATATCTGTCACTATCTAGACCAGGCAGACTACCTCGAGGGAGAAGATTACCTCTTTGTTCCCTTCTTAGCTCGAGGCTTGGATTACTACACCAGTACCATTTTTGAAGCCAAAATAACCGGATCAGGTTCTCCACTTTCGGTTGCCGGCGGGGGCCGATACGACAAACTGATTGGCTCATTTAGCGGCCGCGATATTCCCGCCGTTGGTATCGCCTTCGGCTTTGATCGCATCGTCGAAACGGCCCAACAGCTACTTCTTCTCCCCGACTCAAAAACCAGATCGCAGCTCCTAGTCTGCGCCTTGGGCACGGAAAGCATCCCAGCAGCCGCCTGGCTCGCCCCCAAACTTCGAACTACGGGTATCAATACCGAAATCTATCCCGATCCGCAGGCCAAACTCGACAAGCAGCTGAAGTATGCCAACAAAAAGGGCATCCCCTTTGTCGCTATCATCGGCGAGGACGAGGTAAAAACTCAGTCGGTTACTCTCAAAAATATGGCCTCGGGCGAACAAACCAGTTATTCGTCAGCTAAGCCGGAAGACATCGCTGCCTATGTCCAAAAGCCTCCTGTCCTCTAAGCGCGCCCAGGCCTACGCCCTGCTCCTCATCAATACCATTCTTTGGGGCTTCTCGGCGCCGATTATCAAAAAGGCCCTCGACTACGTTACTGTCAACCAATTTCTCTTTGGCCGCTACCTAGTCGCCTCCTTAATCTTTGTTCCCATCTATTATTTACTCCGAACCAAAAAGAAAAATGGCCTCCGTCATACCAACTGGCGTCTCCTTATCTTCCTCGCCCTCCTGGGCACCCCCCTGACCCTCATCCCCCTCTACGAGGGCTTGAAACTAACCAGCTCCCTCGAAGCGGCCATCCTCGCTGCCACCACTCCAATTATGGTTATCCTTGGCAGCCGACTTTTCTTACGCGAAAAAATCAGCGCCAACGAAAAAGTCGGTATTTTCGTCGCCCTTTTGGGCACCCTCATTCTCACCCTCGAACCCGCCTTCAGCGCTGGCTTTAAATTCACCTTTTCCGTTCTCGGCAACCTGCTCATCATTGCCAGCAACCTCATCTGGGCCGCTTTTCTCATTATTACCAAAAAGGTCAAGGCCGACCCCGACCAGATTAGTCTCGTTTCCTACCTAATCAGCGTCCCCGTTTTCCTTATCCTTTTACTCCTCGAGTCACCCCTTACGATCATCCAAACCAACCCCGGTCACCCAATCGCTCTTTTCGGCATCCTCTATATGGCCATCGCCGGGTCCGTCATCGCTTTCTGGGCCTATACCAAGGGTCAGGCCCTCATCCCCGCTGGTGAGGCCTCGGTTTTTACTTATCTCCAACCGATCTTCACCTTTCCCCTCGCCTATTTCTGGCTCGGCGAGTCCATTTCCCAACTGGGGCTCTTTGCCTGTTTCCTGATTGCCACCGGCGTCTACTTCTCCGAGTATCACCAAACATCAAGCGGTCGGACCTCTTGATCTCTTAGAATTCAGAAAGTTCTAAAACCTTTAGATTTTTTATTGCTTCAAAGTCAGCCTTGTTTTCTGTGACCAGAATATCTACACCATGAGATAGAAAAGTCGCCGCCAAAAAAGTGTCGTGTACTTGCTGCCCCTTTGGCATAACAACTTTCAAGATTCCTGACCAAATTGCTCTCGCTCTTTGATTTGCTCCAATTACTTCTATCCCCATCTCAAAAAGCTTCTTGATTTCCACCATGGCCTCACTTGGCAATAAAGGTTGGGGAAAACGTCTCTTATCGGTCACAATTGCATAAAATTCAGTCAAGTTTTGCCAACAAACAATTCCAAAATATGTATTTTCAGCCACCGAAGCTAATAATTTCCTTGCCTGATCATGAAAAGAAGACTCTTCGTTGAGGGCATAAATCAACACATTTGTGTCTATACCCAGCCTCGCTCCAATCCTATTCGTAGGCATCAGCCC
The DNA here is from genome assembly GCA_035291985.1 of Patescibacteria group bacterium. GTDB lineage: Bacteria > Patescibacteriota > Microgenomatia > UBA1400 > MFAQ01 > 2-01-FULL-50-23. The sequence goes on along the minus strand of DATDRC010000029.1, from coordinate 1,175 downwards.
TCTTGAATTTATATTGACCCAGGTGGTACTTCCCCAAAGAGACCCCCTTTTTCCGAGGCTTAATTCCCAATTCCTTCTTTAACCCGGACTCAACCAATCTTGTCAGTCTGGTCTTTCTGAAAACAGCCTCAACTTTTGCCATTTCAACTAGATTTCTCGGCAAATAAACCGTTGTCCTTACCATTTGTGTTTGCATAAAATCACAGTAACATATTGACATAATTATGTCAATACCAGGCAACCCTCCGCCACCCTTGCGCTCAATCATCCTTCTGGATTATAATAACAACCTGTATGAAGGCGAATCTGCATCCTACCTATCACCAAGCGACTGTCACCTGCGCCTGCGGCAACAGTTTTAGCGTCGGTTCCACCGTCGCTGATTTGCGCGTCGATATCTGTTCCAAATGCCATCCTTTTTTTACCGGTGAACAGCGTTTCGTCGACACCCTCGGCCGCGTCGACAAATTCCTGGCCCGCCGCCAGGCCGCCGCTCCCCGGCTCAAAAAAGGCAAAAAGGGCCAAGTCGACATCAAAGCCAAGCCGCTAACCCTCAAGGAAATGCTCACCGTGACCAAAACCGTTTAGATGGACTATCTCGAGAGTCAAATTCAGGACATCAAAGCCAAGATCGAAATAAATGAAAAGCTTTTAGCGGATCCCGATTTAGCGTCTCTGGCCAGTGAGGAAATCAACGCTCTCAAGATCCAGCTCTCCGCCCTAGAATCGGCCGCAAACCTCAACAACCTCCCCGCTGCGCCCTCCCGTAGCCTTGGCGAAGGTGGGGCTACCATCGAAATCCGCGCCGCCGCCGGTGGCGACGAAGCCCAAATCTTTGCCGACGACCTCACCCGCATGTATCTGCGCTTTGCCCAAAGCCAAGGTTTCAAAACCGAACTCATTGATCAAAATATCTTGCGCATCAATATTGGTAAAAGTAATCCCTGGGGCCACGGCGCCTACGAAACTTTTTCGGTCGAGTCCGGCGTCCACCGCGTCCAACGTGTTCCCGCCACCGAATCAGCCGGACGGATTCACACTTCTACTGCCACCGTTGCCGTCCTTCCCGTCATCCCTCCCCAGGCAGTCGAGGTCAAAGAACAGGATTTAGAATGGCAATTTACCACCGCCGGTGGTCCGGGGGGCCAGAACGTCAACAAGGTCAATACCGCCGT
>DATDRC010000028.1:0-4432 GCA_035291985.1 Patescibacteria group bacterium | reverse complement strand
GTCATCCAGATCGACGCCGCCACCAAAAAGATTCTCTACAAGAATCAATAACTTCCCGCCTCCCTCCTCCCCGTCGCCATTGACTGATTGAATACCCCGTCATACAATCCGGCTTAGTATGTTCAATTGGTTCAAAGAAGCTCGTTCCCAAGATCCCAAACCGGTTATCCGCCGACCGGAGGATGACCTTCCCCCCGAACTTAAATACGCCCTAAAACCGGGTCGTACCTACCGAAACTTCCCCGACGACGCTCCCGAGTCCGCCATTCCTTCAAATTGCGCCGCCTGTGGTAGTAACTACGATGGTCTGACTCAAACCCACTGTCGCGCCTGCGGCCAAGGTCGGCCGGCCTACAAAATTGATGTCACCGACCAACCCTACTACACCCTCCCACCCAAAAAAGAGGGCGACCCCCCATCAGTCAAAGCCGACGAAATGATCCCCACTTTCGGCGGCGGTGATATCATCCTTGGTAATAATACCGTGGCTCCCTGTGCCATCGGCGATAAAGTTGAAATTGGAATGGAGTCTTCTGTCGCCCAAATCGCCGGCAACCGAGTCCACCTCTACTTCGGCGTCACCTGTTCAGTCGTCGTCGCCAGAGATCATCTCCTGATCGGCTCCCACTTCAATTGTGAAGACGAACACGGCGGCCTGACCGCCAAACAAATCACCCTGGAATCTGGCGGAAACATCGAGGGTAAGATGGTTCTTCCCGATGGCGGCAGTCTTTCTCTCAAGGAAAATAGCTCCATCAACTGCCTGATCGTTGGTGCCGACACCACTATCTTTGCCGGCGACAGACTTGAGCTGGGAACCCTGATCATCTTGGGTCCGAATGTCAAAATCACTCTGGGCGCAGACTGTTCCATCGATACTATTGAATCGGACCATCTCTTCCAACTGCAAACCGGCCGATCTTTCAGCAATGATACCCGAACCAGGCTCCAAGAAGACTATAACCTGGCCGTCGAAATCAGCTACCTGATCAATCGCGCCCTCGACCTCAATCCATAACTTTTTGTGCCGGGGGTGGGCGGAGCACGCGGCATCCTGAGCGAGCTGGTCGAGCGAAGTGTCGATCCCAGATCGACCCGTGTATTACCACGGGAATTCGAACACTTATGGGTGCCGAGACCGTTCCATTTTGGTCTCGTTTTTCCAATGATATCACGGCCGTACCAATGAAAACATCTGTTTTGACTAGTCAGATGTGGGTAAACCATCAGGAAGATATGATTAAGGTATGAAAAAAATCCCAAGTGTCCGTCCTGCGGCTGGTTAATCACCCAGAAAAGAGGCTCTCGTCGGGGTAAGGTTAAATATTCTTGTTCGTCTTGTAGTCATTGGTTTCAAATCAACAGAAGTAGATCGTCTGTTGATGACGGTAAACTGGCCCTCCTCCATCTGGACGGGGTCCCCTTTCGCTCTTTAGCCGATCAATCCGGTCTGGGGGCAGGAACTGTCTTTCGAAGAGTAAACGAAGTCCTCTCCAAACTACCCCACTGCGCTGACATCACCCGTGATTATGCTGCTAAATATTGCGGCATTCTTCTTGTCGATGGTAAGTATATTAAAGTCAAAGGCTACGACCGGAAACTACCGGTCGTCTACGGCGTTGATTACCAGAGTCATGACATTCCTTCCTACCGACTTGGTATCAACGAAGGGTATTTGACTCTCCTTAAGTTCTTCTCTTCCCTTAAGCTGGCTAACTACCCACTCCAGGCCATGGTCTGTGATGACAACCAGGCCACCAGAGATGCCTGTCTAAACATCTTTCCCGGTGCCGTGGTCCAACTTTGTCAAAACCACTACAAGCAAAACGTCAGAAACTGTTTTGATCCAAAGACTGATCTGGCCCACCTTGAATTCGTCAGGGGAATCGAAGACCTTCTCTCCTGTAAGAGATCGCTGGAAGACTACAACCGAAGAGCTGGGTATTTGTTTGACCGCTGGAAACATGATCCTGTCTGTCTGGCCATCTTGACCGATTTGTCTAAGTCTTCTAACCTTCTCCTCGGTTGGAGAAACTTCAAAGGATTACCGATCACCACCAACCTGATCGAGTGTTTCAACTCTCACCTTCAAGGCAGACTCAAAACCATCAAGGGCTTTGAATCCATGTCTCACGCCGATACTTGGCTTAATGGCTACTTCCTTAGAAGAAGAACCAAGAGACTGACTGATTGTGAGGGTAAATTCAGATCCCTGAACGGCAAAACACCCCTCCAGATCTCCAAAAAACCAGATATTGATCTACCAATCTTTTTTTAACCGAAACGTGACCGTTTTGGAACGGTATCATGGGTGCCGGGGGCAGGATTCAAACCTGCGTAGCCATTACGGCGCCACTTTTACAGAGTGGTGTATTTGATCGCTCTACCACCCCGGCATCAACCTATATTTTAACGTATTTGGAGCCGGGATCGAGAATCGGACTCGAGTTTGAGCCTTACCAAGGCCCCGTTCTGCCACTGAACTATCCCGGCGGAGTACTCGACGTCCCGTGTATTACCACGGGGCAACATCGTATATTTTACCTCGAAACCTCCCCTCGCGTCACTACTTGACACCAAGAGAGTCATTGCGCTACCCCAGTAATGATGCTACATTGACTCTAGGGTTGTAAGAATTGGTAAATTCTGAGGCTATGAAAAAAATCTTAAACGTCAAACAAGCGGCCAAAATTCTCGGCGTCTCGACTAATACTATGTATAAGTACCTCAACCAGGGTACCGTCACCGCCGCCCGCGGCCAGGGTCAAGGCAGTTTTCATATTCCGGTCCGCTCGCTCGAACTTTTCCTGGGCAGTGCCCTCAGCGAAGAAACACTCGCTGCCCTCGAAAAAGAAAACACCCTTCCCGAGCCCGGTTCGCCCCGAATCGAAGCGGAGGCCCCGCACGTCGTCGTTGAGCCGGCCGAAACCACCACCTCCTTGACCACAAAAGTCATTCGTACCCTACTGATAATTGGCCTCGTTCTCGTCATCGCAGACATCGCCACCACCACCCAGTTTTCCTTTATCAACCAGTTGACGAGGATCGGCGCCTTCGCCGTCCTCCTCCTCCTTTCCTACCAGCAGGGAGGCTTCGTCAAAAAGTAAATCATGAACCAACAAAAACTGACCCTCAGCCTGCTCGCCTTTCTCGCCCTTTCGCTCCTTGGCGGTCTCTTTGGCATCAATCGCTCCCTTTCAAAGCTCTCGGCCGAAACTAACTCGATCAAACAAACCGTCGCCGAGATCAAGAACCAGCCCAACAAGAACGAAGAAGTCAGCCTGGCTCTCGCCACTCTGCGCGAGGAACTGGTCAAGTACCGCGCCGAACAGGTCGGCCGCGACCAGATTCTCGGTCTTTCCACCAGTGGCAATACCGATACCGGGTCCGACCAGTACGCCAACCTGTCGATGTCCCTCGACCAGGCCCTGGCGACTCTCGAGAACCAGCTCCGCCCCACGGCCACTCCAACCCCCGCCGCCCCCTCGGTGAAGCTAAATCAGGGTTGGGACAAAGTTGACGCCCATGAACAGCCAAAAGCCGGTAGCCAGATCGTCGGCCAGCTAAAAACAGGCCTCGCCTATCCCCTGGTTGGCAAACAAAGTGGCTGGTACCAGATCAAACTAGAAAATAACGCCCTCGCCTGGATCCAGTCCCAATTTGTCTATGAATCCAATTAAGGCCACCAACTCCCTCGACACCGCCCTCTTCATCTACGGGGCCGCAGTCTCTTTATTTCTAACCGCCAACGCCGTCCGCGGACTGACCTTCTACTCCGATCTTCTCATCCTCACCCTTTTTCTCCCCGTCACGGCCTACTTCGCCCTGGAAATCATCAAGCTCGCCTACCGCCGGTTTCATAGCTTCCTCAATCCGGGCTACTTTTCCAGTCCTCCCACTACAACTTATTACTTCTCCGTCAGGACTTTTCTCGACCAGGACAACAAGCTCTTCCTCACCAGCCTCTTCCTCCTTACCATCGCCTTTTGTCTGGCCATGCTCCGACTTAGTCTCATCATTTGGAACCAGCCATGAAAAAGAGCCTCTTCATCACCTACTGCCTCGGGGTGACAATTCTCTTCACCTTGGTCAGTATCGCCAACGCCCGGACCATTAATGATAGTCTGGCCGCCTTTATCTACCTGCCGCTCGTCTTTTTCTTCTTCAAAGAGCTCGTCCGCCGCACCTCGAAGCGCAGCGCAGATCCCGAGTATGCTCGAGGGACAACCAGTCAGCCCGCCAAACAGGAAAGCAAACTCCCCGCCTACCCAATCACCAAGGAACAAATAAGGGGCTCCCTGGCAAAAGCCACGGTCCCCGAACGTGGCCGGGTGATGGATGCCGACCGGCGCATCTTCCTCAAACTGATCGGCTCCGCCGGTCTCTCGCTTTTCATGCTTGCCCTCTTCACCAAAAAGGCCCAGGCTGCCTT
>DATDRC010000027.1:0-4924 GCA_035291985.1 Patescibacteria group bacterium | reverse complement strand
ACGCCATAAATGCCGGTCTCCAAATTCTCTACTGGAGAATCGTCGAAAAAAGGGGGGAACTGGCCGCCAAGGAACTGTTTGAACGGTATTTCAAGGTCATCGACTAAAAACCGACTGGAGCTGGTAACCGTACTTCGCTCGGACGGAAGCTAGAGAGATTTTTCTCGTCTTGCTTATTGGGGTCAACATCTTTACTAGACAGAAACGTCTTAAAATCATCTATGGTTGTGATATCTTTGTTTAAAACAGCCTCGTATATTAAATGACTGGCGATACTGCGTTTCTGTTTGTTGTTTTGCCTGTATTCTTTAAATTGCAAGATAGTTATTCTTTTTTCTGGAGTTAGTTTACTTTTTATCTGTTGAGCAAGTTCTGTGGTGTTATTCAGATTTGTTGAAACAAAAAAAGTGATTATCCACTTCTCACCTGCAAAGTTGAATCTTTCGATATTTACAATACAATACGGCCTTTCGTCGAAAAACTGATTATAAACAATTACCTTCCTACATTCCTTGTAATCAAGTAGTTCGTTTACAAAATTAGTTACTGCATTTTTATCAAGTTTGTCTACTTCACAATCGATATCAATATCTGCATCTGTCATTAAGTTCATAGATGCTGAACCAACTAAGGTAACCCTATTAAAGTATTTACTGGCTACTTGAATAAAAGGGAAAACATCTAGAAGTTTATTTGATTTTTCGTATAGACCATCCGCTTTGGTTGTCAAATTGTTCATGTCTTAGTTCTATTTTAATTTTACTGTCAGTTTATGTACATTTGTAGTGACTTCTGTCACATCTGGAGCGGGTGATGGGAATTGGACCCACTTCTATTCCTTGGGAAGGAATCATTCTACCGGTGAACTACACCCGCTTATGGACGAAATTATACAGCTTGGCCAGCGAGAGTAAGCCGCAATAAAAAAAAGACCCCGGGTTAGGGGGTCTTTCGCTGGTCGTCCGGGGGCTCGATGTGAAAAATGCCGGTGACGATTTCAATCCCCAGCATTATGAGCACCAGGATGAAAGTGGTGCCAAGAGTGACGGTAACAGCCTGCATCAGCGGCGCATTAAAAAATAAGCCAAAGACGAAGACTGCCACAAACACGAATACCACCAACGGGACAACTAGAACAAGACAGCCGTCTGTTACGCCGCGTTTATTCATTAAGCTCTCCTTAAGTGCCAGGGTGGCGCATGACCACCAAGGCGAAATATACCCCCAAACCATCCAAAATGCAAATTATAGGCTTCTAGTTCAGCAGCACGATGGCTAGATTCAAGACTAGGGCAAAACTAACCCCAAGAAAGTAGGGAACAAGCAAGTATCCGGCCATCTTTTCTATTTTCAAAAACTTCATTTTCGTAATCAGAATTGTTCCCCAAAGAACAACAATCTCAAAAAAGGCGAGTAAGGGATTACGCAAACCGAAAAAAAGATACGACCAGACAACGTTCAGAATCAGTTGGACACCAAAAAGAGCGACCGCGTCGGTCACCCCTTTCTTTTTCAGACCTTTGTTCCAGACTAAGTACAGCGAGTAGCCCATCAGAATAAAAAGAAAGGTCCAAACCGGTCCAAAAACCCAGGCTGGCGGAGTGATCGCCGGTTTGTTAAGCAGCGGGTACCACCAAGAAACCGATTGGGCGGTGTAAAGTGAACCGGCCACCCCAGCCGCCAGACAAACTCCAATCGAAAGGAGCAACCTCTTCCAATTCATTTTCATATTTTCAGTATACCCTCCTGGACAACCGCCTTACAATTAAAGTGTTACCAGTTAAATCAGCGCATGAATATTGAACTCGTCGACAGCAACGTCAAATTCACCGACCGCTACCAACAAAGAATTCTAGGCAAGTTTTCCTTGCTTGATCGCTACCTCAATCACCTCGAAGAAGATTTGAAAATCGCCACTCTCAGTATCCAAAAAAGAATCCGGGGCAACTACGAAATGAAGTTCAAAATGAAACTGCCTTTCTCTGACATTTATATCCACCACAAAAGCCCCGACCTCATCCCCGGCATCATCACCCTCCGCGATCAGGTCAAACGCCAAATCAAAGAAAACATCGAAAAAATCAGGCAGCCCCGTCGCTAGGGTACAATTGGGCCATGCCGGTAGCCACCATCGTTTGTCCCAAATGTAAAGCCGAAATCCCCGTCGAAGAAGCCCTAAGCCACGCTTTCCGCGAAAAAATTGAACACCAAGCCAAAGAGAGTTTTGAGGTCGAGAAGAAGCTCCTCCAGGAAGAATTGGAGATGAAAGAAAAAAAACTTGAAGAATCTCGCCAGGCCGAACTGGCCCTGCGCAAACAAAAACTGGAGCTCGTTGAGGAGAAAAGATCCTTCGAAGTCGAAAAACAACGCCAGCTCGACGAAGAGCGGGCGAAAATTCGAAAAACTACTCTCGATGAAGCGACTGAAAGCTGGCGACTAAAGGAAAAAGAGTTTGAGAAACGGCTCTCGGATATGAAAGAGGCGGTGGAAGACGCGAAACGAAAGGGCGAACAGGGTAGTCAGCAAACCCAAGGCGAAGTCCAAGAGCTCGATCTGGAGGAGACGCTCAAACAGCATTTTCTCTTCGACACGATTGAACCGGTTGGCAAAGGTGTCCGCGGCGCCGATATCCGCCAAGTGGTCAAGACCCAACTGGGCAATACTTGCGGCGTCATTCTCTGGGAAAGTAAACGGACCAAAGCCTGGGCAAACGATTGGGTCGCCAAGCTGAAAGACGACCTGCGGAGCGAAAAGGCGAACATTCCCGTGATTGTTTCCTCTGTCCTGCCCGAAGAAGCCAGCTCGGGCATTGGTTTGGTCGAGGGTGTCTGGGTAACTAATTACTCCCTCTATCTCGTTCTGGCCGAGCTTCTGCGGGGCAAATTAATCGAGGTCGCTCGCGAAAAATATGTTTCCCAAAACAAAACCGGCAAAGCCGATATTCTCTATAACTACATCACCAGTCACGAATTTAGCCAACAAGTCGAGGCGATTGTCGAGGTTTATCAGGATATGCAAAGTCAAATTGCCAAAGAACGGGCCGCCTTTGAGAAACTTTGGAAGACCCGTGAGGCCCAGGTCAACCGTCTCGTCGGCAGCACCGCCAATATCATTGGCTCGCTTCGCGGCCACGTCGGTTCGACCCTGACCTCAATCAAAGGCCTCGATCTTCCCGGTTTAGAGGAAGGGGAGTCTTAGGGTACAATTTACTCCATGTCCAAGTACTACCAGCGCGACCGCAATCTTTTTAACCCCAAATCAAAGGAGCCGTTCACTCTCAGCCGCAGCAAGTTTGATCTCTTTTACCAGTGTCCCCGCTGTTTCTATATGGATGCCCGCTATGGCCTGGGCCGTCCCAGTATGCCCGCTTTTACCCTCAACTCCGCCGTTGATGTTCTTCTCAAAAATGAATTTGACCTTCTTCGTCAGGCGGGGGAGTCGCACGAGTTGATGAAACAGTATCACCTTGCCGCCGTGCCGCTAAACCATCCTGACCTGACCAAGTGGCGCGGCGAGACCCCCGAGACGCGTTACAAGGGCGCTTCCGCCATTCACCCAGCCACCAACTTTCTGCTGACCGGCATGATCGACGACGTTTGGCAGTCGGACAGCGGCGAGTTAATCATCGTTGACTACAAATCAACCAGCACCAGCAAAGAAATTAGTCTGGAAGACGAGTACAAGCAGGCTTACAAGCGGCAAATGGAGTTCTATCAGTATCTTTTCCGCCTCTTGGGCTTTCCTGTCTGCGACACCGGCTATTTTGTCTTTGCCAACGCCAGCAAAAACCGGCCCCAGTTCGACGGCCGACTCGAGTTTGAGATGTCGATCATCGCCCACCAGGGGGACGACTCCTGGATTGACGACCAACTATTGGCCGCCAAGGACTGCCTGCTCTCCGCCAAAATCCCTAGTCCGGGCGCCGGCTGCGAACACTGCGACTATCGGAAAAAGATGGCCGAGGCGGTCGTTCGTCTGCTGAAGTAATATCACCTGTGCTATTATTATGGGAATGTGTGGTATCTTCGCCACTACCAATGACAAAAACTCTGCCCAAACCATCCTCTCCGGATTAAAGAAGCTCGAATATCGCGGTTACGACTCCTGGGGCATCGCCGTCAAAGGCCGGACTCGGCTTCGATCACAAAAACAGGTCGGCAAGATCTCGGTCAGTCAGACTACCCTGCCCCAAAGCAACATGGGTATCGGTCATACCCGCTGGGCGACTCACGGCGGGGTGACGATTCCCAATGCTCACCCCCATTTTGACTGTTCGGGAAAGCTCGCTCTCATTCATAACGGCATCGTCGACAATTATCAGGAACTCGAGAAGAAGATTAAAGGCCATAAACTCATCGGCCAAACCGACTCGGAGATTGTCGCCCATCTCATCGAAAAAGAGCTTAAAACCGAAAAAGATCTCTTCCGGGCAGTCAAAAAGGTGGTTAGGATGACCGAGGGATTCAATGCTTTTGTAGTCATGCATCAGGACTTTCCTTATTTAGTTACTGCCAAGACCGGTTCGCCAGTGGTAATTGGTATTAGGCCCGGAGCCAATATGCTTTCATCTGACGTTGCCTCTTTGCTTTCGCACACCAAGCAGGTTATTTTTCTCACTGATGGCCAGATCGCCAAAGTTGCGCCAGACAAAGTCAGAATCGAAAACTATTCGGGAGTCAAGAAAATCAAACCAGTCGTTCAAACGATCGACTGGACGGCAAAAAGTGCCTCCAAATCCGGTTTTCCGCATTTCATGCTCAAAGAAATCTACGATCAACCAGCGGTTTTAATCAAAATAGTTGAATCAAAGATCAAAGAGGTCCGTGAATTTGCCAAAACTATTAGTAAGGCAAAAAATGTTTTCACCGTCGCTTGCGGCACGGCCAGTTATGCCGCTCTTGCCGGTCAGTATCTTTTTTCCCGC
>DATDRC010000026.1:0-4647 GCA_035291985.1 Patescibacteria group bacterium | reverse complement strand
CGTGGTCGAACAACCCCTGGACCTGCTCGCTTTTGAGAAAGCTGATGGTTATGAAGGGGTTTATCATGTTTTGGGGGGAGCGATTAACCCCTTGGCGAACATCGGTCCGGACGAGATCCGCATCGGGGAGCTGCTGGAGCGGGTGGCCGGTGGGGTGGTAAAGGAATTGATTTTGGCGACTAATCCGTCGATGGAGGGTGAGGCGACGGCGATGTATATCAACCATAAGGTTTCTGAGTTGAAAAAGGCGAAGGGTTTGGACATCAAAGTGACCCGGATCGGGCGGGGTTTACCGACGGGGGGGGAGGTGGAATACGCCGACGGGATGACGTTGTCGCGGGCGCTTGAAGGCCGGCGGGAGATGTAAACTATAGAGTATGGCGGATTTTGGCGGAGGCATTCCAGGACAAGTAGTAAGCGAACTGGCTAGTATTCCAAAGAGAATGGTGGAGACTGTTGTTTCTGCGCCACCCAAAACGCAAAATAATCCGAGTGGGGAGGCGGCGGCGGCGGCAAAGCGGAGATTGGGAGAAGTGCGGGGGGAACTCCAGGCGTATTTCGAAGAACAAAAGAGGAAAAATGAACAAGAGGAGCAGGTGGCCGAGGAACAAAAGAAGATGGAAGAGGTTCAGATAAAGGAATCGAAAAAGAAACAGGAAGAGAAACAGGTTTTGGGGCGGCTCTCTCGGCAGTATGGCGGGACGGGTGAGGTGGGCAAGAGCGGTTATTGATATTTTAGTGGTAAGATTGAGGCTGATGCGGATTTACAATTCATTAACTAGAGAGATTGAGGAGTTTAAGCCGGCAAACCCGCCGCGGGTGGCGCTGTACACCTGCGGCCCGACGGTCTACGACTATCCGACCATCGGCAACTGGCGGACCTATACCTTGTCGGATTTACTTTTTCGGACCCTGACGTATTTGGATTATCAGGTTGATTATGTAATGAATCTGACCGACGTGGGACATTTGACGAGTGATGCGGACAGTGGGGAAGACAAACTGGAAAAAGGAGCCCGGCGCGAGGGGAAGACGGCCTGGGAGGTAGCCAAATTTTACAGCGACGACTTTATTGTCGGTTTTGGCAAGCTGAATCTCAGCCAACCAAAGTTATTTAGCAAGGCCACCGATCACATCAAGGAGCAGATCGAGCTCGTCGGGAAGATCGAGCAGGCTGGTTTTGCCCACCGGATTGATGACGGCATGTACTTCGATGTGACCGCCTACGAGAGGGCGGGTAACACCTATGGTGAGCTGTCGAATTTGGAGGAAATAAAAGCGGGGGCGAGGGTCGAGGTGAATCCCCAAAAAAAAGATCCACGAGACTTCGCTCTTTGGAAATTCTCGTATAAGGGGGGTAGATCCTTCGATTCCACTCAGGACGCTTCGCGGCGCGATATGGAGTGGGACAGTCCCTGGGGAGTCGGTTTTCCCGGCTGGCACATCGAGTGCTCGGCGATGAGTATGAAGTATTTAGGGGACCAGCTGGATATCCACGCCGGCGGCGAGGATTTAAAAAGTATCCACCATCCGAATGAAATTGCCCAGAGCGAGGCGGCGACGGGCAAGAAGCCGTTCTCGAGATATTGGGTGCATGGGGCATTTTTGACCATCGATGAGGGCAGGATGGGCAAGAGCCTGGGCAATGCCTTCAGCCTGCACGACATTGAGAAGAGAGGCTTTGACCCCCTGGCCCTGCGTTATTTTTTCCTGACCGGACATTACCGAAAACCGTTAAACTTCACCTGGGAGGCGTTGACTGGGGCACAAAACGCCCTGAAGCGTTTACAGAACCAGGCGCTGGAGTGGGGGGAAAATGGTCCCGTGGGGATACACGGGACCTCGGTTCGAATACGGACCTCGGGTTGTGCCGAGTACGAAGCGCGCTTTAGGGAAGCAGTTGAAAATGACTTGGATTTGCCGGGAGCCCTGGCTATTGTTTGGGGGCTGGTCAAGTCTGATTATCCCGACCGGGCCAAAAAAGCGAGTCTATTAAAGTTTGACAAAGTGTTGGGATTAGGACTGGCGGAGTACCGAGGGAAAAAGGTAGAGATTACCGATGAAGCAAGGGGGTTGTTGGCGCAGAGGGAGAAGCTACGGGCGGAAAAAAGATTTGCCGAGGCGGATCAAGTGAGGAAGCAACTGGAAGAGAAGGGGTATAGAGTTAGGGATGAAGCGAGTGGGGCAGTGGTCGAGAAGGTTTAGGGTTCCAGATAGTAGGTGACGACTCGAGTCTTGTCGATGGGATTTTCGACTACCTGGCGGTATTTGATTGGCAGGGAGAATCGCTTTTTGGTCTTTTTAATAGCTAAGCCGCTTTTTAAGTGAAGTTCGGTGGGTCGATATTCACCCCAGGTGATGGGATGACCGCAGCGGCGGAACATTTTTTGGATTGCCTGATCAGTGATTGAGTTTTCACTATGGTCGAAAACCAGGGAAGTAAATGATTCGAGAAAGGCGTAACCGTTGGGAACAAGAGTGCGGTGGATTTGTTTCAGAACGCGCAGGGGATCAAAGAGGTAGCGGCAAGCCTGGTAACTAACGGCAAGATGAAAGAAATTGGCGGGGAATGTTTGTAGGGTCTGGTGGATATCGCCGATGAAATAGTGTCCGTCATCAATGGCGGCAGTTCGGTCAAGTTCAATGCCAACGTAGGTCGCACAACCGTCTAGTGATTTGAAGATGGGATCGCCGCCAAGGCTGTCCTTGCCAATGTAGGAGACGGGAGGTCTATCTTCGGGACGGCGATAGTCCTTGGCGCTAAGGCCGTAGACTTCCAGGCGCTGGTTTCTGGCGGCCTGTTTTTCCAGCCAGAAGCCGGCGCCACAGCCCAGGTCGAGAAGGCGGACTGCCGGTTCTTTTTTCAAGAACTCCGCCAGGGCAATTTCGTAATCGACTCTTCTTTTGCTGAACAGGCCTCCTTCGTCCAGGTGGGGTAATAAGAGAGAGGTATCAGCGCGGGTGGTTTCGTTGGGGGCAAAGACTCTTTCAGCCAGGCGTCCAAATTCTTCTCTTTGGTCGCTAGCGATTTGGCGGTGTGTCATCCTATAGCGTTCGGTTGGAGCCATGGGCGGATTATAGCAAAAATGTTAAACTGGTAAGAGAGTGAAGCAAAAGAAAGTCGAGTTTTTGATCGTTTCCCTGGCGCTGGTTTTTAGCGTCTTCATTTTCGGTTTGTCGCGGCAAAAAGTCTCTGCCCAAACGGATTGTGATTTGGATTGTCTGGCCGACAAGGTGGCGGCGCTGACGAGGCGGGTGGCGGCGTTGGAAAAGTCGGGGGGGATTGGGGGGGTGAGCGCGAAGAAAACGACGACCGCAAAGAAGACCAAGGAGCAGTTTTTGCAGATTTCTGGTGGGAGTGTTGTTGGTGGCGATTGGACGAAGGTTCCGGGAACCGAGTTTTGGTTTGATCAGAGTCTCTATGGCGAGGTGACGGTTGTTACCTGGCAGGGCTGGGTTGATAACGGCAGCGGCCAGGTGCGGCTGTATGACGCGACCAATAACCGCGGGGTAGACGGCAGTGAGGTGACGGTTTCCGCCTCCGGGAAGGCCAGTTTTTACAGCCAGCCGTTGGCGATTTGGCGGGGCCAGAACCAGTATTACCTCCAGATTAAAAATGTGAATTTAGTAACGGTGACGGTGTCCTCGCCCCGACTGCGGATCATTAGTAAATGAAGGGTTGACAACATACGACATACGACATATAATGTTGTTATGGTAAGGACTCAAATATATTTGCCGGAGGACATTTATGAGGATTTACAGCTAATCGCCAGGACCCAAAAGGTTAATTTGTCCCAACTGATCCGTGAGGGAGCCAGGAAAGTAATTAAAGATAAGACGAAACCGGTAAAAAAAGATGATTGGAAGGAATTTGCGGGAGCGTTAAAAACCGGCCCAAAAGACTTGTCCAAAAGAATCAACGATATTTATAAATGAAAGTACTAGTTGATTCGGATTTTTTGGTCGGATTGTTTAGAGATGAGGATACCCATCACCAGAATTCTTTGAACTTGCTTGAGAAAGAGATAAGAGCGGGGAGCAGTTTATTTGTTAGCAACCTGGTCTTATTCGAAACAGCGACTGTCTTGGCGCATCGGGTCAATATGGATGCCGTAAGACTTTTTTACGAAAAATTACCAAAACTTAAGCTGAAAAGAATTGGTATTGATGAGAAGATGGAAAATAAAAGTTGGGAGATATTTTTGAAACAGACAAAGAAAGGCTGTTCGTTTGTTGACTGCGCCAATCTGGCGGCGGTCGAAATCTATAGATTTGAAGGGATTCTATCTTTTGATCAGTTTTACCCAAAGAATTTGAAAAGGGGTTGACAAGCGGAGGTCACCCTTTTTTGTGATTTAGTGGCCGAAGAGGGCCGGTTTGCCGAGTTCTTTGGCCAGTTGGTCGTAGTTCGTTAGGAGAGCTTGGAAGTCGGCGGCGCGGGTCATGGTCAGCAGGGGCCGGGCGTTAGGCTTTGACAGGTCGCCTTTTTCGTAAGCTGGTCGCTTGCCGTAATGGGCGAGGAGGTCGCTACCCGAAAGTACCAAGAAGGGGTTGGCGGTGGTGACCGTGAACTCTCTGACGACCCAGCAAGTCTGATCGTCACTCAGCCAGAGGCTGATCTCGACCCTGGCCAGAACGCCGTCT
>DATDRC010000025.1:0-5199 GCA_035291985.1 Patescibacteria group bacterium | reverse complement strand
TTCACCCGCGCCAAGCAAGAGGTTTATCTTTCCGGAGCCACCACCTATACCCAGTCTACAAAAATGATTTTCCCGGCCATGTTTCTCTCCGACTTACCGGAAAGACATCTTAAAAAAATCAAAACCGAAAAGTATGAGAAAGACGCCCCCCAGGTTCTCGCCGATCTTTTGACTCCTGCCGCCCCGACTGTTCATGACGGTGAAGAAGAATATTTGCGGGAACTAATTGCCAACTTCAAACTTTCACCGACCGCCCTCAACACCTATCTGCAATGCCATTACAAATTCAAGTTAGATAATCTGTATCGAATTCCCCGGGCCAAGGCGCCGGCTATGTGTTTTGGCACCGCCGTCCACGTCGCTCTCGAACATCTCTATCGCCGCTTAAACAAAACCGGGCAACCTACTCCCAAAAAAGCATTCCTTTCTGATTTTGAAGCTGCATTGAAACGCGAAGTCCTTTCCGCCAGCGAGCTCAAAGACCGCCTCGCTCATGGCCGGAAAATTCTTTCCGCCTACTACGATCACTACCGGGACGAATTTAAACCGGCCCTTTTTATCGAGAAAAACTTCGGCCTCTCTCTCACTTCCCAAATCCTTCTTGACGATATCCCGCTCTCCGGCAAATCCGACCGCGTCGACATTATCACCCCCCCCGTCATTGCGAGCGATAGCGAAGCAATCCATTCCCAATACAACAATAAACGGGTCCGTTTCGTCGACTACAAAACCGGCGCTCCCAAAACCAGAGGTGTCTTAGAAAAAGAAGCCGCTGGTCCCGACGGTAACTACAAACGCCAGTTAGTTTTTTACAATCTGTTGGCGGGACTCGATCGCTCTTTTGATTACCGGGTCGGGGAAACCGAACTCGACTTCATTGAGCCGGACAAGTCCGGTCTCTTCCATCGCGAACGTTTTGCTATCACGCCAGCCGAGGTCGAGGAACTAAAGCAAACCATCCGCCAATCGGCCAAAGAAATTCGCGCCTTCAACTTCTCCCGCACCAAAGACGTTTCCATCTGCGCCCGTTGCGACTTCAAGAATCACTGTTGGCCAAGCGGGGTAGAAAATCAACAAAACGATATTTGACTTCGGGTATTATTTGGTATTAAATGAAATTATGGTAAATGCACCAATCGTTGTATTCGAAAAGATCAAGAGGTTGACAGATTCCCAAAAGGAATACTGGTCGGCCAGAGAACTCGCAACGGTTTTAGAGTATGTTGATTACCGGAATTTCGAAACCGTTATCAAAAAGGCCAAGGAGTCTTGTAAAAATGCCGGCCAGTCAACGAAAAATCATTTCGTTGATGTCACCGAAATGATCAAGTTGGGCAAAGGAGCTTCACGGGATATTGATGATATGTATCTCACTAGATACGCCTGTTATCTTATAATGCAAAATGCAGACCCATCCAAGGAGATTGTCGCTCTTGGTCAAACATATTTTGCAATCCAAACAAGAAGGCAAGAAGTTCAACAGCAAATTGTGGAGGATAGAAAAAGAGTTTTTCTAAGAGGTGAAATTACTGCTCACAACAAACATTTGGCGGAAGCGGCAAGTATGGCCGGTGTAAAAAACTATGGTGTTTTTACTAATTACGGTTACAAGGGACTTTATGGTGGACTGACAATGCAGGACATCCATCAGATCAAGGGATTGAAAACGAACCAACTGATTCTAGACCACATGGGTAGTGAGGAGCTGGCCGCGAATTTATTTCGGGCCACCCAGACAGATGCCAAGATCAGAAGGGAAAACATTAAGGGTGAAGCAAGGGCAAATCAAACCCACTTCGAGGTTGGAAAAAAGGTCAGGCAAACAATTAGAGAAATTGGTGGAACAATGCCCGAAAGTCTTCCGGTATCTGACGGTATCAACAAGGCCAAGACAAGAATAAAAAAGTTGCCAGTGGGGTAAAAACTACCTATTTATAGTAGCTCTTGACCTGGAAGAGTAAATAAAGCGAGATCAGGGCGCTGACGATCAGCCCGACAATATCGTAGTTAAACAGCGAAGAAACGGCACCCACCCAAACGGCGTAGTAAAGAAAATTCCATCCCGCCATTTTTCTCTTCATTAGTCCCGGTATCGCCAGGGCTTCGAGAACTGCCGTCGCCACCAAAAACAAAGCCGCCAATGAAAATCCACCGCCAGCCCTCATCATTCCATAAGCAGCATAAGGAATGGAGGACATCATCGCCGAGAGCCCAAAGATAGCTAGTAGCGCCGGGATACTCAGCACCACCCCAATAATAGAAAGCCACGGGGCGATCTTTACTAAAATTTCCTTAATATTCTTGGGAAGGGCCGGGGCTTTCTTCACCAGATAGAGTTCGAGCGTCTTGTTTAATTGTTCCATAATTACATATTAGCATTTTTTCAGTCAAGGTTTGTCAAGTATCAAAACCACTTCATAAACGAACCGGGGTACTCGACTTCATAGCCGCCGAAACGTCTTTTGAACTCACTAAACCCACCCCACTTCGCCATCGGGAAGCGCTTATCAAAAACTCCCTCAAAGTTGTAAAACTTTTTTCCTAACTTCTTCGCCCGTTTCATTGTCTCGAATACCAAAACTACGTGTTCGCCGCCATGGCGCCCCGCCTCGCTCGTCCAGGTCTGGTAATAAAAACAGGCGTCTGAAGTAAAAAGCAGCATCACCGCCGACAGCAGATGTCCGTCTTTTTCCGCCGCCCAGAACTCCACTTTCTTTCCAAATGCTTCTAGCAATTTGTCAAACTGAAAGCGAGTCAGGATCAGCGACTTCGCCCACTTTTGCCAGCCGGCGTAGAATTCATCGCTTGTGATTTGTTTCGTCTTTGTTTCCGACTCTTTTTTTATGATTCTCCTGAAATTTTCACTCATTTCTGAAAGCAGGGCCGGCTCGCTTTTGGTCAGGTCAATAATTCTGGTTTTTCCCGGTAGATAAGTATCCCGCATCAGTCGGTAACCGCGTTTTTTGGTATCGGCAACTTGCTCATCCGTAGTCGGTTCCAATACCGACCAGAGGACGTGGTGGACTTTCCTTAGTTCGTTAAATTGCTTCCAGTCAAGTTGTCCTTCATATCTTTGGATTTTCATAAATGAAATTGGCAACAAAGGAATTTTTCGGACAAACACCGGCGACTCTTTCTTTCCGGTTCTTATCGCAGCCACTACCCAACCCGTAGACGAGAGCCACCTTGACCACTCTTTTGTCTGTCGCAGATCTTCCATTTAGAAAAACCTTCGCCATAATCGAAGTATTACCCACCTAACCTCCTCACCGATTCTGTACGGCCAATACAATAGTGGGTTAATAATCAGGTCGTACGTCCCCACAAACTCGACTAGTTTGGCCCCGTATCCCTCTTTGAAACGATGAAAGCCCGCCCAGGGGTCAGACGGTTTGGGGGAGGGACCCGGCGACCCCCACATATCAAATAGTTTGCAACCATTATTCTTGCCGAATTTGATTACTTCCCACATTAACAAATTACTGGCAAAAACATTTCTGTCGTCTCTGGTCGATGCCCCATATGGGTAGTAAATAATGCCGTTCAGGATAAAAACAATCCAGGTAACCAACGTCTTTCCCTCATGCACCGCCTTGAATAAGTGGGCCATCCCGGCCTGTCTCAACGTCAGGAGCATTGCCTGGTGATACTTTCTGGTGTGAGCATAGAACCCCTGCCTCTTAGTCGTCTCCTCGGTCAGCCACCAGTACTCATCAAATGCCGCCTGACTATTATCCTCAATGATTGTTACCCCTTTCTTTTCGGCCAGTCGGGTATTGTATCTCGTCTTTTGTTTCATCCCCGCCAGGAGCTCATCCTCCGTCTTGTTCAGGTCCAGCCAGAATGACCACCGCGTAAATAAAGGTCTTCCCCGAACCATCCCCGGTCGCCCCTTAAACCCAGCCATCCTTTCCGCCCCGTCACGAGCCAAAATATTCGGCTCTAGTTTTACCAGCACCGTCTTCCTCTTCCGCAGTTCCTTCTTTACCGCTTCCACCATTAGCTTGCTCGGTACTACTCCTTTTGGCCAGTAGCCGATTTTCCAGGGTAGGCGGGGAATCGGGTGGATTGTCACCTGGGCCGTTTCTACCAATCTGCCTTTTTGGTATCGACCGAGGCGTAAAACTGCGACTCCGGTCTTCTCTCGAAAATCTCCCCAGGCCCAACTTTGCAATGGGTGTGCCGCCAACCGGTCAAAACTTGCTCTTTGTCTAATCCCTACCTCTTTAATCATTAGCCTCAATTCTACCACCCGAAGCGGTATAATTCGCCTGTAAGGAGGGGTCGCATAGTGGTCTAGTGCAGAGGTTTACTAAACCTCCGTGCCCGAAAGGTCACCGCGGGTTCGAATCCCGCCCCCTCCGCCGGTGATAAAATCATCTCCAATATGAGCGTAAAAATAACCTACTTTGTTCATGGCACCACCACCGACAATGAAAAAGGAATTTCTTCCGGTTGGTTCAATGTCGATCTTTCGGAAAAGGGGATCAAGCAATCTGTAGATCTAAAAGATCAAACAAAAGATAAAAAATTTGATATCGTTTTCTGCTCCGATCTCATTAGGGCTGTTCATTCTGCAGAATTAACTTTCAAGGGTATTGTTCCGATTATTACCGACGCTCGGTTGAGAGAATGTAATTACGGAGAATACAACGCCAAACCGTCAGAGTTAGTTGAACCAATGCAGGAAGAAAACATTACGAAAAGATTTCCCGCAGGTGAAAGTTATGAAGATGTCAAAACCAGAATTACTGACTTCCTTGAGTTCTTAAGGAAAAATTACGATGGTAAGTCGGTAGCCATAGTTGCTCATAAAGCACCCCAACTTGCCCTTGATGTGCTATTAAAAGGAAAAACTTGGGAACAAGCATTTGCTGATGATTGGCGGAAAAGAAAAGCCTGGCAACCCGGCTGGGAGTACGAATGTTAGAAATACACCCATTTGGTAGCTTTATCCCTCCAAAAGCGAAATATCTTTTGCTTGGTAGTTTTACCGGCTAGAATAGAGCCATGGATGTTAAACTCGAAAAATCCTGGAAGGTATTACTCAAAGATGAGTTTGATAAGCCGTATTTTGCCGACCTGGCCAAGTTCGTCAAAGAGGAATACAAAAACGGCGCCGTCTATCCTCTCCCCCGGTTTATTTTCAACGCCCTCGACAGCGTCCCGGTCGACAAGGTCAAAGTGGTCATTCTCGGT
>DATDRC010000024.1:0-16409 GCA_035291985.1 Patescibacteria group bacterium | reverse complement strand
CTGCCCCAGCGCCTTAATTTGTTTCTCCAAAGAAAGTATCCCCAGATTCACTGGCAAAATATTCTGATGCAGCGAGAAAACTAAGGCTTTTTTCGAAGCAACCAGGTCCCAATCACTATTGCCGCCCCCGAAAATAATTGTGCCGCCGGCAGCCCACCAATTTTCCAAACAATACTCTCCGGTCGCAGTGGTTCCAGGAGTAATCTGATCAGTCCATAGCCAATCAGATAAACCCCCGCAATCTTTCCCCGAAATTTTTCCTGCCCCCGCCAGATAATAGCAAAAAGTAGTAAATTCAAGATGCTCTCATACAAAAAGAGCGGCTCCCCGTTTTTCCCTATAATTTCATTGTTAAAGAAGTTTCCCCAGCGGCCAATCGCTTGGCCCAGCGGCAACCCAAAGAAGACGACGTCGAGAAGATCTTTCCGCTGAATCTTAACCCGGGTAACTCTTACCCTGAGAAATAGTCCGGCCACGCCGCCAATAATTGCCCCCCAAATTCCCAAGCCCCCGTTCCAGACGTAAAAAGCGCTTTGAGGATTTAAACTATAAATCTCTCCCCATTTATCGACTACATGATAGATTCTTGCCCCGATAATTCCACCAATAACTACAAAGAAAAAAAGTTTTTCAATTAACTTTACCTCGATTCCTCGTCGCTTAGCCAACCACAGTGAGGCCTGAAAAGCCGCCAGGATAGCCAGCCCCAACAGCAAACCGTACAAATGAAAATTTAAACCGAAAATATTCAGCGTGGCGGTCATTAGGCTAATCGTTTGCCGATCTCATCCAGGGGAATGATCTCGCTCTTTTCTTCGCCCCTTCGTTTTAGTTCCCCACCACCCCCGGACAGGCTTTTTTCCGAAACAATTAGCCGGTACGGATTGCCAATCAAATCGGCGTCGGCAAATTTTACCCCGGCGCTTAAATCGCGGTCATCCCACAGCACCTCCACTCCGGCCGCGACAAGCGACCCGTAGATATCTTTTGCTTTCTCGTGCGTCGTCTCGAAACTGATCAGGCTGACCTTGAAAGGGGCAACCGTATCCGGCCAGATAATTCCTCTTTCGTCATTAAATTTCTCGACGATCACTCCTACCAAGCGGCTTGTCCCGATGCCATAACATCCCATCCAAACTGGCCTCTGCTCGCCGTCAGCAGCGGCATACCTATAGTCAAAATCATCGGCAAATTTGGTACCCAAGGTGAAGATGTTTCCTACCTCAGAAGCCCTGAACTCTTCATATTTGTCCTTATTAGAAGCGTCCTCCGGCATCACTTCTTTGTTGTAGGCGATACCGGTTTCTTTATTCAGATAAATTGTGTCTTCACCGTTTTCGCATCTGGTCTGGAATTCGTGGGAGTAGTCTTTAGTAAAGTCCCCGCCGGAAGCCAAGGTAATATAGGTGTCATTGCCCAAACCCATCCGGCGATAAATCGTCACATAAGCATCTTTCGCCACTTCATAAAACCGTTTCAGGTCGGCCTCGTCGGTATGGAAACTATACATGTCCTTCATCCGAAACTCTCTGGTCCGCATTATCCCTCCCTTCGCCCTCGGCTCATTGCGGAACTTGGTTTGGATTTGGTAAACTGCCCGGGGAAGATTTTTATAAGAGAAGTTAAACTTTTTTACCAAAGGGGTCACGATTTCTTCATGGGTCGGACCGATGACATATTCCGCGTCATGTTTGTCTTTGGCCGCTTGGTTAGCCGGTACCGCTTTCATCAGAACATCGACCTTTTCGAATCTGCCCGTCTGCTTCCAATTTTCCACCGGTTCCAGAGTTGGCATCAGTATCTCGTTGCCGATCTTATCCATCTCTTCCCGGACGATGTTTTCAATTTTTGCCAGAACACGTAGACCGAAGGGCAAAAAGGTATAGACCCCCGCCATGACTTGATCCACAAAGGCTCCCTGAACCAGCAACCGATGATTAACTGTCTCGGCTTCTTTGGGGGGTATTTTTGTTGGCGCGAATGCCAGCTGGCTCATTTTCATATACTCTAGTTTAACCTTCTAGTAACTTGATGGAAAGATAGGCGACGACGATCCCGAAAGTAAAGCTTAGTAACTGTCTAATGGTTTCTCGTTTCCTGGTCGTGCGATGCAATTCGGGAATCAAGTCGGCCAAAGCAATATAAAGGAACATCCCGGCGGTGAAAGCCAGGATGTAAGGTTCGACCCCCTTCAAAAAATCTCCCATCAAATAGACGCTGATACCCCCCGCCACCGTTGTCAAACTCGAAAGAACGTTTAGGCTAATCGTTTTTGTCCTTGAAAAACCGGCCTTCACATAGAGAGAAAAGTCCGCCATCTCTTGCGGCAGTTCATGGGCAGCAACGGCGATTGCGGTTGCCTTCCCGAATGCCGGCTCGATCAGGAAAGCGGCACCGATTGCCACCCCGTCGATCAGGTTGTGCAGGGTATCGCCAAGCCAGACTGCGACCATGTTTGGTCCGTGTCCATGCGGTTCGTGGTGGTGGTGGAACCAAATACTTGTCCTTTCCAAAAAGAATAAGAAGAGAATACCAAAAAGAAGCAGTATTGACGCTGTCTCTATATCTCCAGCCAAAATGCTTTCCGGCAGTAAGTCGAGCACCGAGATGGTAATCATCACTCCGGCGGCAAAACTGGTTAGTTCCATAATGAAGCTCGTTAAAATCCTTCGCCAGAAAAGAATCGCGATACCCCCCGCCAAGGAAGCCACTCCGCCCAAGAAAGTGAAAACAATAATATTCGCGAGGAGCATCCCTTCAATTGTAACCCATACGCATCTCCTGTTATCCCCGACCTGGATGATATGATGAACCTATGTTTAGTCTTCTTGGCAAAAAAGCTCTCGTTACCGGCGCCTCCCGTGGCATTGGTCGAGGTATCGCTCTCGCCCTCGCAGCACAAGGGGCCGATGTGATCATCAATTATCGGGGTAATGCACAGCAGGCAAACGCGGTTGCCGAAGAAATCAAAAAACTAGGCCGTGACTCTTTTATCATTCAGGCTGATGTTTCAAATTCCATCGAGGTTGCCAGAATGTTCGAAGAATTAAAAAACAAATGGGGCAAACTGGATATTTTAGTAAATAACGCGGGTATCATCGACTATGCCAGTTTCGAGGACATCCCGGAAGAACAATGGGACCGGATTCTAGGGACAAACCTGAAGGGCCAATTCCTTTGCAGTCAGCAAGCTGTCAAAATAATGGGCTCTCCCGGTCGGATCATCTGCATCGCCTCGATTGCCTCAGGCGGCGTGGGAGTTGGTTTTGCCCAGTTGGCTCACTATTCGGCCAGTAAGGGCGGCGTCATCGGCATGGTCGAATCAATGGCCCTCGATCTGGCCAAGCGGGGCATCAATGTTAACGCCATCGCCCCGGGTGCTATCGAATCAGATATGACCAAAGGAGCTCTGGAAAATCCTGAGACTGCCAAAAGTTTCCTGTCCCGCGTTCCCAAAGGGCGCATCGGCCAGCCGGCAGATATTGGCGCCGCCACCGCCTTTCTCGCCAGCGACGAAGCCGACTATATTACCGGGACGGTTCTTTATGTCGATGGCGGCTGGCTAGCCGGATAATTTAGTTTTTGATTCTTGACACCCGACCCCTTCCCGTCGTAATATATTCTAATAATCGAATATGTATCAACAGGTATTTGAACTCCATGCTGATATCCACAAGGCTCTGGCCCACCCAAAGCGGTTGGAGATCATCCATCTCTTGCGCGACCGGACGCTAACCGTTAGTGAGATTCAGGAAATGCTTGATCTGCCCCAGGCTAACCTCAGCCAACAGCTGACGATTCTCCGCCGGTCCGGTGTCGTCGCTAGTCGGAAGGCAGGCAAACAAATTTACTACCGCCTGGCCCACAAAAACGTCATCAAGGCCAGCGACCTCCTGCGTCAGATTCTGGTTGAGAAATACCAAAATAGCAAACTTGCCGATGAGCTGACCCTGAAAATGTCCGACCTGGTCCCCCTGACCATCGACCAGGTTTGCGGCATGCGTCTGTCGCCGAAAACCGCCGCTTTCGCCCATAAATACCAAAACGAGAATTACTATTTTTGTGCCGCCGGCTGCTATCACAAATTCAAAGGCGGTCCGGACAAATATGTTAATTAGTCAACTATGAACGAAAACAAAATTTTCATCATTATCGGCGCCACCACCATTTTGTTATTGACCGGAGTTGTTTTCTTGGCAGGAAGAACCAGTAATGCTGCCAAGGTCGAGGTTAATGAGGCGGCCAAAGTTGCGACAAAATCAAAAAGTTACGACTGGGGTCAAATCGGCATCAATAATGGTAAGGTCGAAGCCATCTTTGATATCGAAAATCAGGGTCAGGTACCGCTCAAGCTTTTCAACGTCACTACTTCCTGCGCCTGCACTACCGCCCAAATAATTACCGAAAAAGAGGCGTCCCCCCTCTTCGGTATGCATACGAAGTCGGACTTTGTCGGTGAGGTTGCTCCGGGGAAGAAAGCAATACTGAAAGTCGTCTACGATCCGCTCTTTCATGGACCAAACGGTCTGGGATCCATCAGTCGCGAAATTACAGTCACCACAAATGATGCCAGTAATCCCAAATTGGTCTTCAATACCACTGCTGATGTCGTCAAATAATTAACAATCAAACACAAAAATGTCAGAAGAGACAAAAAATTCGCCCTCAGTTAAAAAATTTCCCAGCTCAGCCGTTCTCCTATTCGGCGGCGCCAGCGCTTTGCTTGTTTTTTCTATTGCCAAATTTACTTTGGATATCGATATCAAACCCAGTGCTAGGATTCAGGCAATCAGGGCGATTCTAAATCCCACTCCTACGCCAATTCCCACTCCCTCGGCCGAAGTGTTGGCCGAAAAGGTTCTCCCCATAGCTGGCTATACCGTCAACATCAAGTGGGGCGATATTGGCAAAAAACTGGTTGCCAGTGGCGCCATTGATCTCACCAAATACAAAGAAAATTACAAAGACCCTCAATATCAGGAATTGCTCAAATATTTAACGGCAGATCAAGACCAGGGCATTACCATCACCCAGCAAAATTCTTACTTCTGGATCAACACCCTTTGGGCTCTCGGCCTGGTCCAAAAGTCAGACGTTCTCGACAAGGGCGTCATGGGCACCCAGTACAAAAAAGAAGTTGGCAATTTCGCCAGTACCGGCGGCTGGACCTTGGGCGCTAAACCGGCGACCAAGCTTTACAGCAGTGCCCAAATCATTCCCTTGACGAGCGAGCAAAACCAGATGGTGGTGAGAATCGCCGAAAACATCTATCGTCCCTGTTGCGGCAACTCCACCGCTTTCCCCGACTGCAACCACGGTATGGCCATGCTTGCCCTGATCGAGTTAATGGTCAGTCAAGGTTATTCAGAGACGGAAATATACCAAGCCGGTCTCGCCTTTAATTCCTACTGGTTCGGCCAAACTTACATGGACCTGGCCTACTATTTCAAGACCAAGGAAAATCTCGACTGGAAGAACGTCGATCCAAAGAGAGCTCTTTCGGCCGAGTTTAGTTCCGCTCAAGGTTATCAGGCTATCAAAAAGCAAATTGAAGGAGTGGCCCCCCAAAAGCCCAGTACCGGCGGTGGCTGTGGGGCTTAAAATATGAAGTGGTTGTTTTTTCCTGCCCTAATTATTCTGGCCCTGGTTTCCCTCCCGACACTCAAGGGAGGGAAACTTTTTGCCGCCCCAATACTTGTCACTCCCCAGGAAGCCAAAACGTTGATCCGAGAGAAGAAAGTCTTTCTATTGGACGTCCATACCCCCGAGCAAACCCATATTCCCGGTACCGACGCTTTTATCCCCTACGACCAAATTGCGGCCAATCTCGACAAACTGCCCCCGGACAAACTCACGCCGATTTTGGTCTACTGCCGAACCGGTTCAATGAGCAAAATGGCCAGTGGGGAGCTAGCCAAACTCGGCTACCAAATGGTTTACGATCTCGAAGGCGGGATCAACGCCTACCGCGAAGTCGCTACTAATGTTGAGATTACTCCCGATTCCCGTGACCTGGGCCAAGTAGTCTACGGTGACGTAGCCAAAACCTCCTTTACAATAACCAATTTCACTCCCTCCCCCCTGAAGATCACCCGTGTTTCCACCTCTTGTGGTTGTACTAAAGCAAAGGTTGACCAAACCGAACTTAAAGCCTACGAATCCACCCTACTTGATGTAACATTTGACCCGGCCGTACACAAGGACGATACTGATATCGGCGAGCTGACGCGTACTATTTTTATTGAAACAGACAACCTTAATTTTCCGAAAGTATCCTCTGAAATTAAAGCCGTCGTTACCAAAAAACAAGCCCCATGACACCGCTAGATCTCTCAGTCATTGCCGCCAGTCTTATCACCAGCCTCGCTATTCTTTATTATTTTTTTGGCGGAAAAAAATAATATGCCGCTTACTACCACCGTCTCCATCAAAGGTATGCACTGCGCCTCCTGCGCCGCCTCCCTGGAAAAAGTTTTTAAGAAAGTTCCGGGTGTCGAAACCGCCGCTGTCAACTTCGCCACCGAGAAAGGCCAGCTTGCGTCGGCTGGCCCGATCGATCTCTCCCTGGTAAAAAAAGCCGCCCAAAGCATCGGCTACGACATCTACGACACCACCCCTTCGGGGTCCGACCCCGAAGCCGTCTCCCGGCAAAAGGAACTCTCACAAAAGAAAACGAAAATTATCGTCGGCGGTTTCCTGGCTGCTATTTTGATGCTTCTGACATTCAAAGATATGTTTGGCCTCCTGCCCGAAATCTCCATGCGCACCATCTGGCTCATCTCCTTCATTCTGGCCACCCCGGTTCAGTTCTGGGTCGGCGGCGAGTATCTGACTTCCGCCATCAAAGCCTTCAAACATCGCCTAGCCAATATGGATACCCTTATTTCGACCGGTACCCTGGCCGCTTATCTCTACTCGACTATCGCTACCTTCTTTCCCTCGCTTTTCGAGTCGGCCGGGCTCGAACCGCAGATCTACTATGAAACCGCCGCCATCATCATCGTTCTCATCATGTTGGGTAAGTTTCTGGAACTGCGCGCCAAAGGTCAGGCCTCTGAAGCGATCAAGAAACTACTCGGTTTGGCCGCCAAGACGGCCCGGGTCAAACGTGGCCGGGAATTTGTCGAAGTTCCTCTTGGTGAAGTCAAAGTGGGGGACATCATTCTGGTCAAACCCGGAGAAAAAATCCCCGTTGATGGCGAGGTTCTCTCCGGCGAAAGCGCTGTTGATGAATCAATGGTCACCGGCGAGTCTCTCCCGGTCGAAAAAAAGAAAGGCGACTCCGTTATTGGCGCCACCATTAACAAATCGGGCAGTCTACAGCTAAAGGCGGAAAAAATCGGCGCCGACACTGTCCTGGCCCAAATTGTCAAACTGGTCGGTCAGGCCCAGGGGTCGAAAGCGCCCATTCAGCGTCTGGCTGACCTCATCTCCGGTTACTTTGTCCCGGTTGTTTTGGTTATCGCCCTTCTCACTTTCGCCACCTGGTTTGTCCTCTACCCCGATCCTTCGTTAACCGCGGCTCTTGTCGCCGCCGTTACCGTTCTCATCATCGCTTGTCCTTGCGCCCTCGGGCTGGCGACCCCGACGGCGGTCATGGTCGGGACCGGTAAAGGCGCCGAGCATGGTATTTTGGTGAAAGACGCCCAGGCCCTCGAGCTACTCCACAAAGTCAAAGCCGTCATTCTCGACAAAACCGGTACTTTGACGAAGGGGAAGCCCGAAGTGACCAATGTCATTATGGCGGCCAAAACCAAGTGGTCGGAGAGCGAGCTCATCCGTCTCGCCGCCTCCGCCGAAAGTCACTCCGAACATCCTCTCGGCCAGGCCGTCGTCGCCTTAGCCCGCGAAAAAAAGCAAAAGATTAGTCCGCCGAAAAAATTCAAATCCATCACCGGCGCCGGCATCATGGCCAGGATAGACAAGATTGAAGTGGTCGTCAGTAGTCCGAAATATGCTATCAACTTTGACGGCCTTGATACCGATCTTTCGGGCATTATCGAAAAACTCCAAAGTCAGGGCAAGACCGTCCTCGTCGTCATCTTAAACCGGGAAACCGCTGGCCTCATTGCCGTCGCCGACACCCTCAAGGACAACTCGGCCGAAGCGGTCAAAGAGATGAAGAAACTTGGGCTTATGGTCTACATGCTCACTGGCGACAATCAAAGAACCGCCAAAGCCATCGCCAAACTTGCCGGCATTGATTATGTCCTGGCCGAGGTTCTGCCCGAGGATAAAGCCAACGAAGTCAAAAAACTCCAAACCACTCTCCACCGGCAGAAACAACTGGTCGCTATGGTGGGTGATGGTATCAACGATGCTCCGGCCCTAGCCGCCTCGGATGTCGGCATTGCCATGGGGGCCGGTACCGATATCGCCATGGAATCAGCCCATGTTGTTCTGATGAATAGCAATCTCGACTCGATTCCAGCCGCCATTAAACTCTCCCGCTCGACACTTCGAATCATCAAAGAAAATCTTTTCTGGGCCTTCGCTTACAATACCATTCTCATTCCCGTGGCCGCCGGCATTCTCTATCCCTTCTTCGGGATCCTTCTCTCGCCCATCCTCGCCTCCGCCGCCATGGCTTTCTCTTCGGTCTCGGTTGTCAGCAATTCCCTCCGCCTCAAAAAATTTAAGTTCGACTAACATGACCGGCTTCGCTCCCCTCATCCAGCTCTCTCTGCTCGCTTCCTTTATCGCCGGCATGATCGCTCTCTTTGCTCCCTGTTGTGTCACCTTTCTCCTGCCGGCTTACTTCGCCAATATCTTCAAGGAAAAAAAGCGGGTTCTCCTGATGACCTTTATTTATTCCTTGGGTATTTTTACCGTCATGCTACCGGTAGTTTTGGGCGCCCGCGTCTTAACTCAGATCTTTTTTGATTTGCATGACCAAACTTATATCATTGGCGGCTTATTTCTGATTTTTGTTGGCTTTCTCGGGCTATTGGGGATAAAACTGCCCATGCCGCGTATCGTCTCCACTCGTCAGGCAGGTGACCCCCTCTCCACTTATATTTTGGGGATCATCGGCGGCATTACCAGCGCCTGCTGCGCTCCGGTCCTTATCGGCGTCCTGGCCCTTACCACCCTGTCTCCGACTCTCCCCCTGGCTCTTCTGACCGGTTTCTTTTATGTTCTCGGTATGGTCACTCCTCTTTATCTGGCCAGTCTCTTCATCGAGAAAGGCAACTTCCTAGCCAACCCAATTTTGCGCCGCCCGCTCTTTTCCACCGTCACCCTCTCCAATCTAATCTCCTTTGTCATGTTTGTCGGACTTGGATTACTCTTGATTTTCCTTTCTCTCACCGGCCGTCTCTCCATGACCGGCGCCGAAGAAGCGGCTAGTCGGGCGATCCAGTCGGCCGCCGCCAATTTCACCACCTTGGTTAGCAAAGTGCCCGGCCTGGACTTGGTCTTTAGTCTTTTGGCCGCTTTTCTTCTCTACAAATTTATTGCCAAAGCATTTAGACAAAAGTGAAAAAAAGTATTCTCGCCGGTTTTCTCGCCTCCTTGTCACTGATCGCCTTCTACTTTGCCGTGATGCTTTTATTTACCGGGAGTCCCTCCGTCGCTATTTCGCAAATCAGGAACCTTTGGCCCTGGTTCACCCTTCTCGTCGTCGGCTTCGGGACTCAATTCGGTCTCTTTACTCACCTGAAAAGCTTGGCTAAAAGTTCCTCCTCGGACGGTGGGCCCAAAGGGCACTCCTCCGAGGTGGAACGGGGAATGATTTCCGCTAACACCGGCCTGTCCTCCGTTTCCATGGTCGCTTGCTGCGCCCACCACCTGACTGACGTCCTACCTTTTTTCGGTCTGGCCGGTCTTTCCCTTTTCCTGACTCGTTACCAGGTCTGGTTTCTTGCCATCGGTATTCTAAGTAATTTCGCCGGTATCATTTATCTCCTCCGCCAAATCAATAAACACCAAGCTTATGTCCAGAACTAGTCTCATTTTTCTTGCCGCCATCTTCGTTCTCTTCGCACTATCGCTTTTAATCGTTCTTAGGAAACCCGCCTCTCCGGTTTTGCCGCCGGAAACAGTTTTGTCAGCGCAGGAAAATTCCGGCGGCGAAGTTGACATCAAAGCCACCCCGCTTATTTTGAAGGCTGGTGAGAAGCCCCAGTTTGAAATTGAATTTAACACCCATTCCGTCGAACTGGATTTTGATATCAGCCAGATTGCCTCCCTCACCGACGAGAAGCTAAACGCCTACACTTCCTCGACTTGGGAAGGTAGCCCTCCTGGCGGTCATCACCGGAAAGGTATCCTCACTTTCTCCTCCCCGCTGAAAAGTACCTCATCGGTCAATTTAATTCTGCGTGATATTAGCGGCATCGCCGCGCGTCAATTTAGTTGGACCATATGATGGACTACCCGGAAGAGTGGAACCAACTGCCTCGTCACGACCGCCGCAAAAGGATCAAGTTGCTCCGGCGTCAAAACGAAAGCAAAGCTCAGGTTTTCAAAAAAATCAGAAATTTTGGTCTCCTGATAGTCGCTACTGTCGCTTTAGTCATCGGCGGGTGGCAGCTGACCAAAAAATCTCCCGAAAAAATCGAGTTTGAGCGAAAAGTTGAAACCGTTTCGCTCGAAGGCAAAGTCCAGGAGTTCCCCATTGAGGGCAGAGCCCACGTTTCACTAAAGACCCCTGTTACCTATAATACCAACCCGCCTACCTCGGGCGATCATTTTGCCGAGGCGGAAAGTTGGGGAGTTAATGAAAAAGAGGTAGAGGATAAGGCTGCCATCCACGGGCTCGAGCACGGCGGTATTTGGATCACCTATAAGGATATCGATGAAGAGTCCACCAAGATCCTCGAAGAAATTGGCCGGGAAAATTCCGGCAGCGTTATCGTCTCGCCGCGCTCTGGCAATGAGGCCAAGATATCCGTCGCCTCCTGGGGTCGGCTGATGAAACTAGACGTGGTCGACAAAGCTCTCATCCAGAAATATATTGCTACCTACAA
The DNA here is from genome assembly GCA_035291985.1 of Patescibacteria group bacterium. GTDB lineage: Bacteria > Patescibacteriota > Microgenomatia > UBA1400 > MFAQ01 > 2-01-FULL-50-23. The sequence goes on along the minus strand of DATDRC010000024.1, from coordinate 5,439 downwards.
AAACCAGGGACCGGAAAAGCTCGCCAACTGAAGAGGTCCGACCTCTTGATTATTCCACGATCAGCTTCCCCTGCATCGCCAGATGGCCCTCGCCGCACTCAACTGAACAGAAGAATCTGAAAGTACCCTTCCTGTCCGCCGTGAATTCGACCACCGTCTCTTTCCCCGGCTCGATCGTCTCGTCGACTCCTAACTCCAAGATCGAAAAGCCATGAACCACATCCTCCGCAGTTAGTTTTAGTCTGATTTTTTCTCCCTGTTTGACGTTTATTGTGTCGGGCGTAAAAGAAAATTTCTTTGCTGTGATCGCGATTTCCCTCGCTGACCCATCACCTCCTGGTTGTGTCTGACCGAGCGGTCTTGACCACAGGAGACCAACGGAAATTAACACCATCGAGATAAGGAAAATCCACTGCCACGTCTTCATCAAAATATGATATCACGTAGTAGTAAGGTAAAATAAACGCATGAAGAAACTGATCCTGTTTTTACTACTCGCCCTCGCCGGAGTCTCCGTGTTCTCCCTGAAGCAAAAACCAAAAGTCGAGGACGGGGCAAAGGGTGTGGTTGGGGCAGCGACTGACACAAAAATAAACACCGAAGGCAGCCCCCTCATCGGTCGCAGCGACGCTCCTCTTATTCTTTACTACTGGTTTGATTTTCAATGCTCCTTTTGCAAGCAGTTTGACGAAGAAATCCTTCCGGTGTTAATTGATAGATATGTTAGTTCGGGAGGGCTGAAGGTCGTTTTTATGAACTATCAATTTCTCGGCCCCGATTCCCAGACCGCCGGTATCGTGGGGCAGGCAGTCTGGGAAGCTTCTCCCGAAAATTACTTCAAATGGCACCGGGCGGTATTCGAAAAGCAAGATAATAGCAACAGCGGTTGGGGAAACCAGGCGGATATCATGGAGTTGGTCCAGTCATTGCCCGAAATTAACTTGGGAAGCGTTTTGCAGCTGACCTTAAAGAACGAATCGGTTTATCGCGAAAAAATCAAAGCTGATAAAGACGAAGGCGCCCGGTTGAATATCAAGACCACTCCCAGTATCCTCATCGGCGGCCAGGTCATTCGAGGCGCCCAACCGGCTGCCGTTTATACCCAGGTTATCGACTCCCTGCTTTGACGATGAAAACTGTTTTTAAACAACCGAGGTACCTTCTTTTATTGGTAATCTTTTCACTCGCTTTTCTTGTTTTGTCTATCTGGCTACCTAATCTCGACTTTGTCAAAGATACCTTTTTTTCTTCCACCCTAACTTTCGATCAGAAAACTGGCATCTTGTTATCCTCTCTCGGCGCCATCAAAACAAATTTCACTCTCCTATCCCGTATTTTGGCCTTGGTCACCGCCCTGTTTTTCGGGATTAATTTTTCCCTTCTCATTTATTATCTGAAATTGAGGTTTGAGAGCGCCAAAGCTATCGGCTCTGGTCTTGGGGGCGTATTCGCTGCGGTTCTTGGCAGTGGCTGCGTCTCGTGCGGGTCGGTCATTCTGACTTCACTTCTTGGCGTGTCGACAACCGTTTCTTTGGTTTACGCCCTGCCCCTACGAGGTTATGAATTTGGGATCGCTAGCCTTGTCATTTTGGGCTCGTCAATCATTCTGTTAGCCCAAAAGGTCAACAGACCAACTTCGTGCGAAATCATCATGCCGCATCGACGAGGGTCTTGACTACCTACTTTTGTCGATGACCTCTTTAATTATCGTGTCAACTTCATCAGGAAGATTTCCAAGATTGGCATTTGGAAAAAATTGGGACAAAATAACCGGCCTCATTCCTGAAATATACGTCGTCCCGTCCTTCCGGTAGACATTTATCTTACACGGTAGACAAAGACCGATTTTGATATCTGCTTTTAGCACCGCATATGCGCTTTTAGCGTTACAAATCTCGATGATCTTGAGAGGCTCGATCATCATGCCCTTTTCTTTCAAAGTAGCCGAGACATCATGAATATAAAGCACTCTAAAACCAGCCTTCTTCGTTTCCTGCTCAACTGCGCCAACCGCTTCGTCGAATGGTTTTTCCGTGGTGACCGTGTAATCAAAATTCATATATCTAAGCAGCGAGTTTAACACGTTTAAGGAGTAGTGCGTTAGCGACGACGATTACCGACGACGCACTCATCAAAAGCGCCGCCCATTCGGGACGGAGGAGGATGCCATAGCGGTAGAGAACTCCCGCCGCCACCGGGATCGCGACCACGTTATACCCCGCCGCCCAGGCCAGGTTTTGTTTCATCTTGGTGTTTGTTTTCCGCGATAGCTCGATGATCTTGACGATATCCAGCGGATTGCTTTTGACCAGAATTATCTGCCCCGCCTCCACCGCCACGTCGGTTCCGGCGCCAATGGCAATCCCGACGTTTGACTGCGTCAACGCTGGGGCATCATTAACGCCATCACCGACCATCGCCACTACTCCACCGGTTTTCTGCAATTCCTTAACCTTGCTGACCTTATCTTCTGGTTTTACATCGGCAAAGTAGCTATCAATCCCTATCTTTGCCGCCACCGCTTTGGCAATCGCCTCGTTATCTCCGGTAATCATCGCCACCTTGACACCCAGGCTATGGAGCTTCTTTACCGTATCAAATGATTCTTCACGAATAATATCGGACAGGACGATCACCCCCAGCAGTTGTTTTTCGGCCTGCCCGGCGACCCAGATAAACGACCTGCCCTCACTTTCTTCGTTGACGATTTGTTTTTTGATTGACTCGATATTCACTTCCTTTTCCCTCATCAACGCTTCATTTCCCAGGACAAAACTGGCTCCGTCGACTTTTCCTTCAACACCCCTTCCGGGAAAAGAATTGAAGCCTTCTGTTTTCGCTAGTGAGATCTTCTTCTTCTCGGCGTCAATTACCACGGCCCGGGCGATCGAGTGTTGCGACAGAACGTCGATCGAGGCGGCTATCCGCAAAATTTCCTCTTCTTTCTGGCCGGTAGCGGGAATGATTTTGTCCACTCCGAATTCACCCCTCGTCAATGTTCCGGTTTTATCAAAAACCACCCAATTCAAGCGTCTGGCAATTTCCAAAGCTTTGATGTCTTTGATCAGGATTCCATTTCTGGCCGCCACTTGAGTCGTGATCGTCGTCACCGTGGGGATGGCCAGCCCCAGGGCGTGCGGGCAGGCGATGACGATGACGGTAATCGCCAGCGTCGCGGCAAAAACAGCTCCCTGCGGATCAATCAGAAACCAGTAAACAAAAGTGCCGCTACCTATGACAATTGCCGTCAGTGTCAATATATTTGCCGCCTTGTCCGCCAATCTCTGCACCGAGGGTTTAGTCGTTTGTGCTTGTCGGATCAGATTCATAATTTGGGACAACGCGCTTTCCGCGCCGACTTTGGTTATTTCCACCGTCAAAGCGCCGTCATTATTGATCGTTCCCCCCACTACCTCATCGTCGACTTTTTTAAATACCGGTTTTGATTCGCCCGTAATCATCGCCTCGTTGACCGAGCTTTCCCCCTCGATGACTTTCCCGTCGACCGGAATTTTCTCACCCGGTTTCACGATCACTTTATCGCCCTTAACTAGCTCGCTCGTCTGGACCTGAATTTCCTTGCCGTCGACCAGCTTATTCGCCGTCGGTGGAATCAACTTAGCCAACTCCGACAGGGCCCCGGTCGTTCCCATCACTGCCCGCATCTCCATCCAGTGACCAAAAAGAAAAGCCGAGACCAGGGTCGAAATTTCCCACCAGAGCGACTCCCCGGCGAAAAGAAAAGTTGCCGCCACAGAAAACAAATAGCCTGAAAGAACTGCCAGGGAAACGAGCGTCATCATGCCAAAGTTTTTTCCCGCGATCTCGAACCTGGCGGCACTATAAAAAGGCCAGCCGCCATAAAGTGCGATTATCGACCCCAAGCCAAAAAGGACCAGCTCGCGGCCTGGAAAATCCAGGGTGAAACCGAACCATTTCTGGATATTCGGTGAAAGAAGGAGAACGATGAGGGTCAGGGGCAGGACCTGAAAAAAGAGCTTCTTGAAGCTGTGTCCCATCTGGGCATGATGAGCGGTGTGGTCCATCGGCTCTTCTTCCTTCTTTGACTCGCCGTGTTTCATTATCAATTCCATACCGCATTTCGGGCATTTCCCTGGTTTATCGGAAGACACCTCTGGATGCATCGGACAAGTGTATTTCATCATTTCATTCTAACTAATTTATGCCAGGTTAGGTGCTCATAAAGACCGCCCCACATTGCCCCCAAACTCCCAGCGAAAAGCAGCTCCTCGATCGGCACACCTAGGATTAGAATTCCAGTCAGGTTGGACAGTTTCCAGTACATCGGGACATAGCCAGGAAAAAGCAGGACGAAAGTAATCCAAAATACAGCAAAATATAAACCGGCAAACAAAAGCGCTCCTTTCTTAATCGCCTCGCCCAAATCCGGTCGGCACCAAGCGGTCGCCAAGGCCCCAAAAGTCAGGCCAATAACGGCGCTGTAAATTGGATTCAGGGGCGTTAGCAGGAAGAAAAAGGTGAAAACAGCAATTGGTGAAAGGACGGCCAGCGTGTGTAATTGGTGGTGCACCTGGTGTTGGACCCGATGGGCGAGTCTTTTTTCTCTTTTACCAGTCAGGAATTCATAAATCACCGCCGCGACCCCACTCACCGCGAAAGAGAAGATAAACGACTCGATATCCAGGTGATACTTTCGGCCCCAATCGAATAGAGTTAGCGGGGCCCAATATTTGGGAATAAAAATTGGTTCCGTCAGGCCGAGAGTAGTGGTCAGCCCACTGACCCAGAGCATCTTTTTTCTAAGTTTTGGCTTAGCCAGAAACAAACCAAACCAGACAACCAACAATAACAAACTGCCAATTAAATAGGCATAATCGTAGAGCATTGTATTTTAGTTTTTAACTCTTACTTTTGCTTCGAAAAGAAGTTATAGCAGTGAGCGAAGCACCAGCCAACCAACCAACCACCAATAACGGCGGTTATTAGGCCATAAAAGAACGAACCGACTGTGACATTAAAAGCCTGGATCCTGGTAATATCAATCCCATGGAACCAGGACTGGGCTATGCCCATGACGAAGTTTGGGAACAACACTATTGACAGGGCGCAGACGATGTAAATCGCCGCTACTGTAGTCGCGACCGCGTTGGCGCTCGCTTTCGGATCATGTTTCATTAATATCTCACCCCCTCTCTTGTCTCATTTAACTATAATTTTTGTACCTCTGCCAATATCTCTTTATTTCTAACCGCCATCTGCGGGTCGTCCCAAACGAATCTGACAATACCGTCGCCGTCGACGATGATGTAAGAGTGCCCCGGATACTGCCCCCGGTGCATCGAGGACTCCGCCGTCAGGACACCATAAGCCGCGGAAACACTCCGGTCAGAATCGAGGAGAACCGTGCCCGCCGCCAATTCCGGCATCTTCTTCACGGCATCGGCCCAATCATTCTTG
>DATDRC010000023.1:0-6439 GCA_035291985.1 Patescibacteria group bacterium | reverse complement strand
CGCCGGTTAACTCGAGGACGGTATCGACCATGTGCTCGAGAAGCTTCGGTCCGGCGATGGTGCCTTTTTTGGTGACGTGGCCGACGATGATGATGGGAATATTGGTTTCTTTGGCGGCTCTAATAAGAAGGCTGGCGCAGTCCCGGATCTGGGAGGGCGAACCGGCGGTGGTGGGATTGGCCTCGGTGGCGATACTTTGGATTGAGTCAACAATGACGAGACTGGGCTTGAGGCGGCCGGCGCCGGCGAGGATTTCTTCGAGGGAAGAAGTGTTGAGAAGACTGATGTGCCGGGTGTCCTTTTTGGTGATCCGGCTGATGCGGGTAGCCACCTGGCCGACGTTTTCCTCGGAACAGATATAGAGCAGGGGTGAGGGGAGGCTGATCGCCAGCTGGGTGAGGAGGGTTGATTTACCGATACCCGGTTGGCCGGCAATAAGATAAACGCCGCCCGGGGTGAGGCCGGCGCCCAGAACCCGGTCAAATTCTTCGATGTGAGTCGGAAAGGCTTGATGGCCCTCGTTTTTGAGGGCTTGTTTGGGGGTGAGGGGGGTAGCGGCTGGCCCCGCTAAGCGGGGTTTCGCTTTGCTCGACTTGGTAAAGTTAGTGACTTCAACCAGAGTATTCCATTCGTGGCAGATAGGGCATTGGCCCAACCACTTGGGAAATTCGTTGCCGCAGGAATTACACATAAAGAGGGTCGTCGACTTGGCCATAAGGACAGTATACAGAAGTTTTCCACAAGAGGCGAAATTTTTCTTTTTCGGTCGTTTTTGAAGCTAAAAATAGGTCTGAAAATATTACAGGGTCGCCTGTTTTTCAAAGTATTAATGTTTATAGGTTGAAAAATTTGACAGGAAATGATATAGTGAGGGCAGATGAAAACCCTGATCAGAGCACTCTTTTCAAACAAGAGGAAAGCGGTAAAGCGACTTAGTCGGGCTTTATCGGGCAGCCTGGAAGCTAATCAGTTGATCAAGATGGCCCGTCTGGGCCAAACACTGGTGGTGATGAGCCGCTAAATGATCTTTGAAACATCAAAAAGAGCCTTACCACCGTAGCCTTCTCGAATGGCAAAGCTCTTTTAATTTATTGAGTTCGTTCCAGGACAGGTGGAACGAATTCACCTTTAAAATAACACCCCCCAAATAGCCTGTCAAGGAAAATAGTCCCCGTTGTGACGGGTGGAGCGTTGGGCAGGCTCTCCACTCGTCACACTGGGGATTTTTTGATGTATGGGGCTAATTTGAATAAGCAATTTTGACGAAAGCCGTGTCTTTTCGGAATAACTGGGAAAGTGGCCCTATTTTTTTGGCGGAGCTTTTTTGCGGATGAATAGTATATAAACGGGAACGGCAAGGAAAGGGATTAGTAAGAGAAGAAAACCGAGAAATTCCAGGTACTGGGGGAGATAGAAAACGGCCACGCCAACAGCTTCGCAGTTAGGCGGGCAGGCCGGTAAGCTCCAAGAATTAAACCACTGTTCGTTACTCACTGCTTGGAGATCGTTTTTTTGATTTGAAAAATACCAGAATGGAAGTTTGGTAATTAGGAGCCAGGGGGGAAGTTTAAGATCAGTTTCGGAGATGGCCAAAGCTTTCCAGTAGGTGGATTTGGTTTGGTAGAGATTGAGCTGATGTGGTGCCACCCCGGGGGAATCCGTTCCGGCTACCCCCGGGGAGTCACTTATGCTGGCGGTGTAGAGGAATTCGGCCGGGTGGCCCGCCTGCAACGCTTGATGCGTAGCATCTGCGGGCAGGGTGGAGGAATCTATGGTGATGTTTTTGAGAAATTGGAGGGGGAGGGGGGTGATGATAATTGACTTGATTAAATTTTCGGTAGGCCGGGTACCAAAAGACTGATTGAAGAGATGGAGGGTGTAGCCGGGCGGTTCGTTGTTGTTGACAATAGGTTGGAGGATGAGCTGTCGGCCATTGATCAGCCGTTCGAAAATGTCGCAGCGGCGAGTGGCGTGATTTTCCAGGCAGACGGTAGGCGAAAGACCGGTTAGATTTTGGGTGTCGAAAATAAGGGCGTAATTAGTATCGTGGGGAAGCTGCTTGCCGTTAAGCTGGTCGCAGGAATTGGCGTTTAGGCTGGTATAGAGGAAACCGCTGTCAGTAATTTGGCGGGTAAACTCGCCCTGGTTAAAGTTGTCGCAATTTCTGGCTTCGGAGTTCATGTTTTCCGCCGGTGTGGTAACGGTATAAGGAGTATCAAGAAGGGGGATAGAAACGGAGAGTATGCTACCCTCTGTCGCGGTAATAGAATTGCCAGGGACGAAATTAGGGATAAAACTGGTTTCGCCGAGGAGGGGCAGGTAGCTAACCGAGACATTTTGATAGATGACCTCCTGGGTTGATTTGGATTCATTGGCTTCCAGAATCAGATTGGCCTGCAGCGGTTCAAGTAGGGGCTGGGCGAAGACGCGGGTGAAGGTGGGTTCCTTTTTGGCGGATAGGGATTGGGGACTGGTCAGGCCGCCAAGGGTGCGGTTGGTAACACTGGCGTTGGCCGGAGTGCCGGTGGGGCTGTGATAGGTGAATTCGAGGGAGATTAATTGATTGATTGATCCTGGGGGAAGCGGGGCGGAGAGACAACCGACCAGGTCAGTGCCGAAGAGGGAAATGGTTTTGGCGGCGACAATTTTTTCGATTTTGCGGTTGGGTTTGGCGGTATAGCACTGGGCGGGGGTGGCCTGGCTCAGGGCGCTGGTCAGATCGAGTTTGAAGGCGGGGGTGTTTGAGTAGACGGAGACTCTGGATGACTCACGGCTGGGGAGATAGAGGTTGGTGAGGGGGTAGAAGCTGCTTTGGATGGTTAATTCGTCGGGCAATTGGACTTCCAGGTAGTGGTCATTGATGCCTAAGATGAGGCCGGAGCTATCTTCCGGCAGAACAAAGTCGAGAAAGGTTGGATAACCTCCCAGGTTGACCAATTGGTCGTTGATTTTGATTTCGGGAAGAATCGGCTCGAATTTCAGTTGGAGGCCGAGAGCCGTTTTGCGATAGGCAAGGCTGGTGGGGAGGAGATTTTCGGTTTGGGTATAGGAGGGGATGAAGAGGTCCGACCTCTCGGCCAGAGGGGACGGACCCCTAAGGACGATGGAGTCAGCGCTGATTTCGGGGGTGAAGGGACGGAGGGGTAGATTGGTAAAGGGGAATATTTCGTCATCGCGAGCAGAGCGTGGCGATCCAGTATTTGTATAGATTGCTTCGTCGGATACTCCTCGCAATGACGGGGAGATGGAGAGAAAGTTTTTGACCTTGTTAGCGACAGTTGTCTTGTAGATTAGGATTTTGTCGTTGATGTTTTCGGCGAGGCTGAATTTCGGGGAAGTGGTTAACATGGCGAGCAATTTCTCGTTACCGAGGTCCTGGTCGGCGTTCGGGGAGATGACATTTTTGTCGAGCAGGATCCAGGCAATAGCGTATTTATCGATCAATCTTTCAAATTCAGCTTGGTTTTGCGAAAAGAGGGCGGTGCTGACTTCTTCGTAGTATTTTTCACCTGATCGCTCCCAGACGTCGAAAGCGCGATCCAGGATGGGTTGGCGGATACCATACCAGAGAAAGCCGGAGCCGCGGTAGCCCCAGGAGTAGTAGTTCCAGCCCCAGAAGGTGTACTGGGGGAAGTTGGCGATGCGGGTGGCCGGGTCCTGGGCATTGAAAAAATCGAAGAGTTGCCCATACTCCCGCGGCACCTTCAAGCGCATGGTGGGAGAAATAAGATTGCCGGTGAAGGCGGGGGTGGTGAAGATGACCAGGGCGAGGGTGACGGTGAAGAGGGTAAGGTAATAGGTCAGACGGGAATGGAGAAAAGAGAAAAGATCCAAAAGGAAGATGCAGCCAATGGCGAAAAAGACGGCGTAACCAAAGGAAAGAACGGTGCTGAATTTGGTAAAGGGAGAACGGAATAGTTCACCGATGAGGGGGAGCGTTTGGTTGATAAGCAGGCCGCCGCCGATGAGAAAGAATAAACAGAGTAAGGTGATACCCAAGACGGGGCGGCGGAGGGGGAGTTTTTTGATAAAAGCATAGATGGCGCCGGTGACGACAAGGGTGAAAAAGAGAAAGCCAAGAATGAGAATGACGGGGTTGGCCAGGTGATTGCGCCAGGGAAGAAGGAGAAAGTCAAATTTGGAGCCGCCGGCCAGATCGAGAAACTCGAACCAGAAACCGCGCAGGAGGGCCAAGTCGGTGAGGTTGCCGAAAGCGAGGTTGCGATAGTAGGTTTCGGCAGTGGCAATGGTGTTGATCTTGGCGGCCAAACCAACCCCGCCCTGGGTAGTGACAAAAAAGATGACCGGCAGGAGCCAGTAAGCGTTGGCCAGGCTGATACCGATCAGGGCGAAGAATGATTCTTTGGCGGTGGGCAGGCGGCGGGAGGAGTAGATAAAATCGGCGAGGATGACAAGGAGGCTGAGACTGTAAACGACGAACATGGTTTCGGTGTAGTAGGCGGGCGAGGCGAGGAAGTTGACCACAAAAAGCGTCAGGAAACGAAGGGGTGTCGGTTTGGCGAGGAAGAAATAGAGACTGACGATCAGCCAGGGGAAGAAGCCATAGAAAGCAGTAAAGGTTTCAAAGGGGGTAAAAAAATGCTGGACGGTGGACAGGTTAAGGAGATAAAAAAGACCACCCAGGAAAGAGGCGAAGTGGATGGTTTGCCGATCGAATTTGTGTTTGAGAAAGTAGTTATTAAGGAAAGCGTAAACTCCCAAGGGGCCAAGGGTAAGCATGAGAAAGGTCCAGAGGTAGCGAAGCATTGAGGCGGGAAGGACGAGGGACAGGAAAGCTAAGAATAACTGGCGGGGGAGATCGGCGGCGTGGGCCATGCCGCCTAAAAGACCGAGGGACTGGTATTCCTGCCAGACGGCAAAAAGGGAGCGCCGGATATTAACGGGGAAATTCAATTCGGGGTGGAGGTTGTCCCAACCGGTCAGAGTTGTGCCCGGTTGGTAATTGAGGAAAGCCAGGCCCAGGGAAAAGGCGATCAGAATAAGAAGCAGCCAGTGGTGGGTCAACCAGTTTAGGAGCGGGCGAAAGAAGGGGCGATGTCGGAGTTTGGTGATGTCTTTGGCCACAGATCAAGTTTAGCATTGCGCGAGCGGCCGATTAGGTTGAGGTAGATCTGCCCTTGGATATCAAAGTTACGCTTTACTCCGAGGGATTTTGAATTTTGGCGAAGATTTTCCAGGTGTTTTTTTGACTTGAGAGAGTCGATGACGGCACGACGAAAATCCTCGGCAGAAGTTTCGACAAAGTCGGGGTTGTAGATGGAGAGGGGTTGTGAGGCCAGGAACGGTTTTTGGTAGGCAGCGGCCAGCGAAAGGGGGCCTGAAGCACTCATAAAGGTGCGATAGGGGAAGACAACTAAATCGGCGGCGGAAAAGTAGCTTTTGATCCTGGTTTCGGGAACGAAGCCGGTATGAATGATGTTTTCATTATTGTCGATGGCGTCATAGAGTCGTTTGTAGAAACCGCGATAATGATTCTTTTGACCCTGGGTGGGACTTTCCCCGCCGGCGAGAATTAGTTTGACGGTTTTGCCGCCGATTTTGATTGGTCTTTTGAAGGCTTTGACAATTAGATCGGAACCTTTGTAATGGGAGAGATAGCCAAAGGCAAGGACATAGAGGTTTTTGGAGTTGAGGTTAAGGTGGGTGAGCGCCTGACGGCGACCGAGGGCTTTTTTGGGATAAAGACCGTGGGGAATGGTGATGATGTTGGTTCGGCCGGTTATGGCCTTGAGCTTCTTCGCTAATGGTTCTTCGAGAGTGATGACTTGGTTGGAAAGAAGAGCGATTATTTGATAGAAAAGATGAAGCCCGCGATTAAAGATATTTAAAGACTTTGGTTTATGGGAAAGACCGACGTGTTGACCTAGTTGTTTGAGATCGGCAACGACCTGGTGAAGAACCGTCGTGATTGATTTTCCAGTCAGGCGAAGATATGTGAGTAAAAGAGGAATGAGGCTGGTTGTTAAAAAATCGCCATAGGCGGCAAACTCAAATTCAAAAATAATTTTAGCGACACGATTAAATTTGTTTAACTGTCGGGCCAGTTTTGGATAAAGACTAAGGTTTCGATCCCAACAACGGGTAACCAGAATGTCGTTTTCGAGGTAGGTTTCTGATTCATCGATGATATTGGCCAGGACGACGATTTTTTGGGTCGGATTAGCTTTCTTGATAGCCAATAGCGTGTTCTTGGTATACGAGGCAATCCCGCCGCCGGTATGGGTTGTCGACCGAGCCGGATAGGGAGCGATCACGAGAATGGTGTCGCGCTGATTGTATTGGTTTGGATTCATGTTTTATTGGAATTTGTAGATCGGCTTTCTTTCGGACACAAATGGTTATGTCAGAAAGAAAACCGGCCCGCGGTAAAGCGGGCCGGAAACCGGAGAAAGCGTTTTTAGTTGCCGCAGGTGACGAT